>NZ_JBEXUE010000766.1:0-3056 GCF_040614275.1 Streptosporangium sp. NPDC006013 | reverse complement strand
GAGCACTTGACGGGCTACGATCCAGACAAGGGGTGCCACATCATGACGGGCGCGTTGACGGGCGCGGTGATCGGCGCCACCACCTGGTTGCCCCCCAGGACGCTGCCCCGCCCGGAGGTCTCGTTGCCCCCCGCGCCGCCGCCACCGCCGTTCTCGACGGACGCGCCGCCCTCGGAGGAGGCGGCCGACTGTCCGGCCACAGCGACGGCGTTTCCGCTGATGTCGATCGGCAGGGTGATCGGAAGGTTGACCTGGTTGCCTCCGGCGATCGAGTGGTCACCGTCGGTGTCGGCGAAGGCCGTACCGCCGCCCATGGCCATGACACCCAGTGCGAGCAGTGCCGCAGGGGCCGTGCCCCTAACCCACGTACGCATGATTGAAGCTCCTAGCAGTCTCGGGGGGACCTTGAACCCTCGTGAGGGCATGCGAGAGCCATGCGAGGACCGGACAGGTCCGCACAGCGGAGGCCCAGGCGGGCCGTCATGAGGAGTTGGAAACTGGCTGACTCGTCGGCCTGCTCGTCGCTCACCGGTGGAGCGGCTCTCCTGGGGACGGAGGATCGAGACAGGCTCCGCGACCGGCGGATCACTCGAAAGGAGATCAGGCCGGTCTACAAGACGATGTCAGTCAGGAGAGAAAGAAGGGTCGTCCGCCGCTGTGCGGACGACCGGGGGGAGCACGAACGCCAGCGGAACACGCTGTGTCGTCAGTCGCGGGTCGTAGGCGAACCACGCGACATCCCCCGGACCCGAGCCGAAGAGGCCGGATCCACCACCGCTCTGGGGCACGAATCCATTGCTGCCAGAACCGTGGTCGACGGTGGCGGGTGCCGGGGCCCCCGGCTTGGACTGGCTGGTGAGCCCGTCCACACCTCGCCCCGCCATGGCTTCGGCGTTGTCCGTCGCCGACGGTTTGCCGCTGCCCGTGGGGAAGTCATCGACCTTTGAAGCCGATCCGGAAGCGGCAGCGTCAAGGGTCTGGGAACGGGCCACTCCTGTCGCCGCGGTGGCGTCCGCGACCGCGGGAGTGGCACTGAGAAAGCCGAAGACGATCGCGAGCAGCCATGCGGCGGCCAGGAGGCCGCCGATGGCGAGGGCTTGCCTGATGCCCCACCGGGTGCCGGCCGCGAACCGCGCCATCCGGTCAGCCCGCTCGGGGATCGTGTCGTCGACGGAGAAGGCCACGGGCACGCGTCGAGCAGCGGGCGAGGACGCCCTCCACTGCTCGTGCGGCACGTGCGCCACATGGCCTCCCAAAGCTCCTGGACAGGCCCGCTTGGACACGAGCCACCCTTCAACGGAGAGTCACGTTAGCACTACATGGAGTCAACGCAACGGGTTTCCCGAGAACGGATCAGCAGCCGTCCAGGAATCGGTCAAGAACCCGGACCCCGAACCGCAACGAATCCACCGGCACCCTCTCGTCCACCCCATGGAACATCCCGGAAAAGTCCAGGTCGGCGGGGAGCTTCAGCGGCGCGAACCCGAACCCCCGGATTCCCATCCGGCCGAACGCCTTCAGGTCCGTACCCCCCGACAGCGTGTACGGCACGGCCAGCGCGCCCGGGTCCTCGGCGAGGAGGGCGTCGGCCATCGCGCGCACCAGCGGCCCGTCGAAACCGGTCTCGATGGCGATGTCGTGGTAGATGAACTCCCTGGTCACATTGGGGCCGAGCAGTTCGTCGACGGTCTGGAAGAACTCGTCCTCATATCCCGGCAGGAAGCGGCCGTCCACGTGCGCGGTAGCGGCCTGGGGGATCACATTGGCCTTGTAGCCGGCCTCCAGCATCGTGGGGTTGGTGGTGTTGCGCAGCGTGGCGCCGATCATCCGCGCCAGCGGCCCCAGCTTGGCGACGGTCTTCTCCGCGTCGTCCAGGTCAAGCTCCAGCTCCAGCGCCCTGGAGGTCTCCTCCAGGAACGTCCTCACCGTCTGTGTCATCCGTACCGGCCACTCGTACCGGCCGATGCGGCCCACCGCCTCGGCCAGCTCGGTGACCGCGTTCTCCGCGTTGAGCATCGAGCCGTGCCCGGCCCGGCCGGTGGCGGTCAGGCGCATCCAGGCGATGCCCTTCTCGGCCGCCTCGATCAGATAGAGCCTGCGCGCCTCGTCGATGGAGACGCTGAACCCACCCACCTCACCGATCGCCTCGGAGCACCCGTCGAACAGGTCCTTGTGCTCTGAGACCAGCCACTGCGCGCCGTAGTGGCCCCCGGCCTCCTCGTCTGCGGTGAAGGCCAGCACCACGTCCCTCGGCGGGCGACGCCCCTCGCTGAGCCGCTGTCGTACGACCGCGAGGATCATCGCGTCCATGTCCTTCATGTCGACCGCGCCGCGCCCCCAGACGCAGCCGTCCGCGATCTCACCGCTGAGCGGGTGGTGGGCCCAGTCGGCGGCGTTGAAGGGCACGACGTCCAGATGTCCGTGCAGCAGCAGCGCGTCCCGCGAGGAGTCCTCCCCCGCGATGCGGGCGATCACGTTGGCCCGCCCCCTGTCCGACTCCAGGATCTGCGGCTCCAGCCCGACCTCGGCCAGTTTCTCGGCCACGTACTCGGCGGCGGCCCGCTCCCCGGGCCCCGAATTGTCACCCGCGTTGGTCGAGTCGATCCTGATCAGGTCGCGGCACAGCCCGACGACCTCATCCTCACCGTTGAGCGTGGCCATGTGGACTCCTTGAGTTCGGTACGGCTTCCACCCCCATCCTCCCGCCGTACCCTCCTTCCCGGCACCCCGTCCGCACCCGCCCTCCTACCGATATGACGCAAGCTCAAGAGTTTGCTAACCTAAGTCCGCCGACGCGGGATGACGGTCCCGCGTGCAGGCACCACGTCCGGGTGGCGGAATAGGCAGACGCGCTAGCTTGAGGTGCTAGTGCCCTTTGCGGGGCATGGGGGTTCAAGTCCCCCCTCGGACACAAACCGGTCGCCTATGGGGTCCTGGTCATGTGTACACGTGACCAGGACTTTCTGTTTTGACGGGTGGTAGATCAGCCGCAGTCCGATGTTCGCGTAGATCTTGGCCTTCCGGATCGGGTCAGCATTCGAGAGAACTCGCACCAT
>NZ_JBEXUE010000765.1:0-3078 GCF_040614275.1 Streptosporangium sp. NPDC006013 | reverse complement strand
GGCGTCCAGGACGTAGGCGCCGGCCAGGGTGTGCGGGTCGTGACCACTCTCGACGCTGTTCATCGTTCCACCCTCAGGCAGTCGCGTATGCGGATCAGCCCGTCACGCATCCGGGTCTTCACCGTGGCCAGCGGCACCTTCAGCAGCTCGGCGACTTCACGATAGGAATATCCACCGTAATAGGCGAAAGTGACGGATTGGCGTTGCAGCTCGGTGAGCCCGTCAAGGCAGCGGCGCAGCCGTTCGCGTTCCAGGCGGGCTCCCACCGACTCGGCGACCTCGTCGAAAGGACGATGCACCTCCAGCCTGGCCACCCGGTCCTCGCGGTCGACGGCGCTCTGGACGGCGCGGACGCGATCGACGGCGCGGCGGTGGGCGATCGTCATGACCCAGGCCATCGCCGAGCCGCGGGCGCGTTCGTAGCGAGCGGCGCTGCGCCACACCTCGACGAGAACCTCCTGGGCGACCTCCTCGCTCTGCGCGGGGTCGCGCAGCACGCGCAGGACCAGCCCGTAGACGGGGCCGGCGACCAGGTCGTAGATCCGTTCAAAGGCGGCGCGATCTCCTCGCGCCACGTGTTCGAGCAGGTCTTCCAGCCCGCTCTGGAGGGAGTCGCGGTCCTCTGCCGACCTCAGCGCCCGTCTAGGTCTCATGCATCCTCCCCGCCATGAGCAAAGCACGTTTCGCCGCTTCTTCGAAGCGGAACGGCACGTGGATTGGTCGGCGTCCCATTCGGTGCCACCGGCACGTCGGGGCGGACGGGATGAGCGTGCCGTATCCCAGTGCCGGCGCCTCGCTGGGACGGGGCCGGTCGAGTCGGTGCCGTTAGAGGAAGATCGAGGTGTCGAGGTCGAAGTCGACGGGGGAGGGGATCCGGAGCGGCTTGCCCATCTCGGTGTGCGTCATGGTCCGGTAGCTGCCGTCCTCGGGATCGCTGAGGACGGTGACCATCGATGGTGAGGCGACGGGGTCGACGATCAGCATGATCGGGATGCCGCAGCCCGCGTAGATCCGGGGCTTCGTGGCGCGGTCCATCTCCATGGAGCCGGGCGAGACGATCTCCGCCACCAGGATCAGGCCCGAGGAGAGGATCTCCAGATCTCCCCAGAGGGGAGCGTCCACGGGGAGCAGGCAGTAATCGGGGACCAGAGTGTCACGTGGCCCCTCGATGCAGATATCGACATTTCCCGCAAAACTCTCCCAGTCGTTTTTCTCCAGGATGGGCTGCAAGGCAAAGGCGAGGCGCATGGCGATCCGGCCGTGCTTGGGAATGCCAGATGGGCTCACGATGAGGTTCCCGTCGATGATCTCGGCGCGAAGGCACAGGGTTGGGGGAAGAGACTCGAAGATCTCCCTCGGGGTGCGAGGTAGTGGACGGTCCTCAGGTGCGGCGGGCTGAGCGGGCGGCTGGGGCGCGGTGCGCGGTGCGGATCGCTGAGACGCTGTTATCACCAGAACCTCCCGAGGATGCCCTGGCCTTCAAGACTCTGTTGCTTAATTGCCGCCGGTCGACGTCTGGCATCGTTATCCGGTGCCGGACACGCAGGTCGCGGAGATCGAAAACGAATTGGGCAACGGAGTTCTTCAGGCTGGGGAGGAATCGGGAGCGGGAGGGCCGCCAAGGCCCGAGCGTGCCCTGACCGGTCAGTCATTTCGATCGGCTTCTTTCTGGGTCCTGTAGCCGTAGCCGTCCGCGCGTTGAAGGTGACGGATGTGCCGGTGGTTGATCCCGGTGATGCGACGGTGCCGGGTGGTGATGTCGAACGAGCCGGAGGCGCGGACCAGGACTCGCCCGAGGTGAACCCCGGCCTTCTTGCCTGCCGGGACGTTGGCCCGGACCAGGTCGCCGGTTTGGAAGCCGTGGTGCAGTTTGGTCCGTGGCCGGGCAAGACGGGGGAACCCGTATCGGTCGGGGGTGGTGCGGGCGTAGGTGCCGCGACCGGTCGCCTTGGCCACGAGGACCGTGGACGGCCAGGCGGTCACGGTCTCCAGTTCGCCGACGTGCAGCGCGTCCAACGTGTGCGACTTGGCGGCGCCGGTGCGGGAGCGGTTCCACTTCGTACGGCCGCTGGACGCGGCGCGAATTGGGAGGCCGGTCGTTTCCAGTGCCCGCCACAGCGCCCAGCGGGTGGCGTTGACGGCGGCGGCGTCGCGCAGCGGAGCCTGCGCCTGCCGGAGAATCTTTGTCAGGAGGGCGGGCCTGCCTTTGAGGAATTCCTCGATCGGGGTGGCGTTCTTGGCCTGGTTGCAGCCGATGCACGCCAGGGTGAGGTTGCTGATCCGGTCGGAGCCGCCCCGGCTGCGCGGGTGGATGTGATCGATGTTCAACGGCACGTCCTGCGTGGCGCAGTACGCGCACGCCCGCCCCCACTTGGCGAGCAGGTATTCGCGGACCTCGTACCCGGCGAGGGTGCCCTGCTGGTATTCCACCCCTTCCAGTGCTCTGCCCGCGCTGAGGGCGTGGGTGTCGAAGGAGACCCGCTCCAGGTGCACGGCGGCCACGGGCGCCCACCGGGTCAGCCGCGCCACCCACGACAGGGTGGTGTCCACACGGTGTCGCAGCGACGGCGCCAGCCACCCTTTCGGCTTGGCCCGGTTGAGGAACCGGGGCGCGCGGTAACGCAGGTTCGCGCCACGGCGTCGCCGTCGATACCGCGAGCGGGCAGTGAGCCTGTCGCGGATCGCCGCACCTCGGTGGTCGAGCTGGATCGCGTACCTTCCCCTCCGGTTTACGCCGCGCGAGGTGAACACGGCCAGGCCGGTGTGCTTGCTGCCAGGGTCGATACCGACGTGCACGCCTTCGACGGTCGAGGTCGCCGCGTCGCGGTCTTTGAGGCGGATGACGAACGGGGTGTGACGGGCCACGACCGCTCGCCCGGCCGCCGGCAGGCGACGGGCACGGGCGGGATGGCACGGGTCGAGCGGGTGGCCGCGGGCGTCCAGGACGAACACGACGGGGTGAACCTCACGGTTCGCTCCCTCGGACGCCGAAGCGTCCTCGGGGTGACGCCGAGCAGAGCGGGTGCCGGTCCGCTCGATCTCCCCTCGCCCAGGTCGAACACCAGGTACCGCCTGGCG
>NZ_JBEXUE010000764.1:0-3088 GCF_040614275.1 Streptosporangium sp. NPDC006013 | reverse complement strand
GCAGGCGACTCGCACCTCGGCCGAGCCTCGTCCAGAGATCCGGAACATGCTCGTGCGGTAGGCCGACCTCGGTGGCGGACGACCCGATCGCCATCGTCTCGATGGCATGCCGCTACCCCGGAGGGGTGAACTCCCCGGAGGACCTGTGGCGGCTGGTCGCCGAGGGACAGGACGCCATCACCCCGCTCCCGACCGACCGTGGCTGGCAGAGCTACGGCGACCTCGGGCTGAAGGGCGGATTCGTTTTCGACGCACCCGAGTTCGACGCCGAGTTCTTCCGGATCTCGCCGCGCGAGGCCCTGGCGATGGACCCCCAGCAGCGGTTGCTGCTGGAGGCCGCCTGGGAGGTCCTCGAACGCGCCGGCATCGATCCGGACTCGTTGCGGGGCAGCGACACCGGCGTCTTCATCGGTGCCGCCAACTCGGGTTACGTGCCCGGTGAAGAATCCCGCGGTCACATCATGACCGGCACGTTGGCCAGTGTGGCCTCCGGCCGGATCTCGTACACCTTCGGGCTGGAGGGCCCGGCGGTGACGGTGGACACCGCCTGCTCGTCGTCGCTGGTGACCATCCACATGGCGGCACAGGCCCTGCGCAACGGGGAGTGCTCGCTCGCGGTGGCGGGTGGCGTCACCGTCATGTCGACTCTCTCGGTGTTCGGGGAGCTCGGGGAGCAGGGCGGGCTGGCACCGGATGCTCGATGCAAGGCGTTCTCCGACGCGGCGGACGGCATCGGGTGGTCCGAAGGAATCGGCATGGTCATGCTGGAGCGGCTGTCCGACGCTCAGCGCAACGGGCATCAGGTGCTGGCGATCGTGCGCGGGTCTGCGATCAACCAGGACGGCGCGTCCAACGGGTTGACCGCGCCGAACGGTCCCTCGCAGCGGCGGGTGATCCGGAAGGCACTGGCCGTCGCGGGTCTGTCGCCGGACGAGGTGGACGCCGTAGAGGCGCACGGTACGGGTACGGCGCTGGGTGACCCGATCGAGGCGCAGGCGCTGCTCGCCACGTACGGGCAGGACCGGCCGGAGGATCGGCCGCTGCTGCTCGGCTCGGTGAAGTCGAACATCGGTCACACCCAGGCCGCCGCCGGCGTGGCCGGTGTGATCAAGATGGTCATGGCCATGCGGCATGGCGTGCTGCCCAAGACGCTGCACGTGGACGAGCCGTCGTCGCACGTTGACTGGGCCTCCGGTGCGGTGGAACTGCTGACCGAGCCGGTGGAATGGCCGCAGACCGACCACCCGCGCCGGGCCGCCGTGTCGTCGTTCGGGATCAGCGGCACCAACGCGCACGTGATCCTGGAGCAGGGGCCGGGGGAGGTCGCCGAACCGGCGGTCGCCGAGCCCGCGGGAGTGGTGCCCTGGGTGATCTCTGGCCGTACGGGTGAGGCGTTGTCGGCGCAGGCGCGTCGTCTGAGTGCGCATCTCGACGTACACAGCGATCTGGACCTGGTCGATACGGCGTTCTCGCTGGTGGTGTCGCGGTCGGTGTTGGAGCACCGTGCGGTGGTGGTCGGGCGTGACCGCGAGGAGTTGCTGGCGGGCTTGGCCGCGGTCGAGGCCGGTGAGTCGGCGCCTCGCGCGGTCGCGGGTGCGGCCGATGTCGATGGGAAGTCGGCGTGGGTGTTCCCGGGCCAGGGAGCACAGTGGATGGGGATGGGCAGGCGGCTGCTTGAGGAGTCGCCGATCTTCGCCGGACGGATAGCGGAGTGTGCGGCGGCGTTGGAGCCGTTCGTGGACTGGTCGCTGCTGGACGTGATCCGCCAAGCCGAGGACGCTCCTTCGCTGGATCGGGTGGATGTGGTCCAGCCGGTGTCGTTCGCGGTGATGGTGTCGCTGGCGGCGGTGTGGGAATCGCTGGGGGTCCGCCCCGACGCGGTGGTCGGCCATTCCCAGGGCGAGATCGCCGCCGCGGTGGTGGCGGGTGGCCTGTCGTTGCAGGACGGCGCCCGGGTGGTGGCCTTGCGCAGCCGCCTGATCGCCGACCGGCTGGCCGGGCGCGGGGTGATGCTGTCGGTGATGGCTCCGGCGGAGCAGGTTCGCGCGGCGCTGGCCGCCGAGGATCTGCTGGACCGGATCTCGATCGCGGCGGTCAACGGGCCCAGGGTGGTGACCGTGGCCGGTGACCCGGAGGCCATGCAGGTGCTGGAGCGCCGCTTGTCGGCCGACGGGGTGATGCGCTGGCAGCTGGCCGGAGCGGACTTCGCCGCGCATTCGCCGCAGGTCGACGCGCTCCAGGACGAACTGCTGGCGGATCTGGCGGAAGTGTCACCCCGTATGGCGCGGGTCCCGATGCTGTCGACGGCGACCGGCCAATGGCTGGACGGCACCGAACTGGACGCCGGCTACTGGTATGAGAACGTGCGGCGGACGGTGGAGTTCGCGCCGGCGATCGAGCGGCTGCTGGAGGAGCGGTACCGGGCGTTCGTCGAGGTGGGTCCGCATCCGCTGCTGACGCTGGGGATCGAACAGGCGGTGGACCAGGCGGGCGTCACCGCGGTGGTGGCCGGGACCTTGCGCCGTGACGAGGACGGGATGGACCGGGTGCTCGCCTCGGCGGCCGAGCTGTTCGTCCGCGGCGTGCGGGTGGACTGGCGGGCCGTACTGACCGGCGGACGCCGGGTCGACCTGCCCACCTACGCCTTCCAGCACCACAGGTTCTGGCCGAGCGGGATGCGGATCGCCGATGCCCGAGGGCTCGGCCTCGCCGCGGCGGGGCATCCGCTGCTGGGCGCCGCCGTCGGGCTCGCCGACTCCGACGGCGTGCTGCTCACCGGCTTGATGTCGGTGCGGACGCACCCCTGGCTCGCCGATCACGCGGTGGCGGGCACGGCCCTGTTCGCCGGCACCGCGTTCCTGGAACTGGCGATCCGGGCGGCGGACCAGGTCGGCTGCGACCGGGTGGAAGAGCTCACCCTGGCCGCCCCGCTGGCGCTCGGCACCGACGCCGCCGTCGCCGTCCAGGTGGTGGTGAGCGCATCCGACGAAACAGGCCGCAGGAACCTGGCGATCTACGCTCGGCCGGCCGACGCGCCGGACCAGCCCTGGGTGCGGCACGCGGCCGGCGCGGGGCCGTCGCGGTGGTC
>NZ_JBEXUE010000763.1:0-3092 GCF_040614275.1 Streptosporangium sp. NPDC006013 | reverse complement strand
GAACCTGCCACAGAAAGGGGTGCGCCGCCACGGCCAACCGGCTGGCCAGCAGCCATCGGTGATGATGGCCGCTCAGATGGGCGTGCTCGTGCGCCCGCGCGGTGGGCCGCTTGGCCACGTCGCCAAGGCATGCCTGGACGAGATCCGACAGCTCGGGCTCCAACCCCGGATCGATCGACGGCGGCGTGCTGTACACCTTCCGTAGGGTCAGCAGCGGGTCGTGGGTGGGCAGTTTCCCGTAGAGCCCGACGCCGCTCACCGCCCAGTGCAGCGTCGCGCCCAGCGACCACACGTCGCCCGCGGGGGTGGGCGTCTCCCCCTGCAGCAGCGTGGGATCGGTGAACTCCACCGAACCGATGTCCCCCATCCCGGTCACCGTCACGCCCGGCGTCAGCACCTGCGACAGGCCCAGGTCGGAGAGCTTGCCCCCGTCGTCGGCGAGCAGCACGTTGCCGGGGCGGATGTCGCGATGGACGATGCCCTCCTCGTGCAGTGCCTGCGCCGCGTGGGAGACGCAGGCGATCGAGCGCAGTACCCGCTCGCGCGACGGCCGCTCCGCGGGATGCGCCAGCGAGCCGTCCGGCAGGTACTCCATCGAGTAATAGAACACCCCGCCCTGCTGGCCGGCGTCGTAGAGCCGCACCAGATACGGGGAGCGCACCGCGGCGAACGCCTTCAACTCTCTCGTGGCGCGGCGGAAGGCGTCGTTCCCCGTTCCCCCCACCACCTTCACCGCGACCAGATCCGCCTCGATGGGTAACCGCTCGGGCCTTTTCGCCAAGTAGAACTCACCGTGATTACCGGCTCCCAGTGACCGGATGAACTCATAATCGGCGATGCCTTCCACAACGGTCTCCCTCCATGCCTGCGCAACGTTCGCGACGACATCCCACACACGGTAACGTCGCCTTCGCCATTCTCGGGGCTTTTCTTTGCATACGGAAAGCGTGCTCGCAATTGCTGCACATGGATCTGCTCCTGCTTGACCTTGTCATCGTCCTTGCGGCCGCGCGGCTTTTCGGAGCGCTGGCCAGATGGCTCGGCCAGCCTCCGGTCATCGGCGAGATCGTGGCCGGCATCCTGCTGGGCCCCACCCTGCTGGGACCCCTGATCGGTGACGAGCTGTTCGGCTCCGAGATGCGGCCCCCGTTGCAGGCCCTGGCCAACGTCGGCCTGGTGCTGTTCATGTTCGTCGTCGGCCTGGAACTGGACCAGAAGCTGGTCAGGGGCAAGGGACGGATCGCGGTGACCGTGGCGCTCGGCTCGACCGTGGTGCCGTTCGTCCTGGGCTGCGTGCTCGCGCTGGCCATCGCGGGTGAGCACGTGGGAGGCGACAAGACCCTGCCGTTCGTGCTGTTCATGGGCGCGGCGATGGCCGCCACCGCCTTCCCGGTGCTGGCGCGGGTCCTCACCGACCGGGGAATGCAGCGGATCACGCTCGGCGGCCTCGCCCTGGCCTCGGCGGCCGTCATCGACGTGCTCGCCTGGACCGTCCTGGCGGTGGTGGTGGGCATCGCGGGGGCCGGAGAGTCCGAGGGGCAGTGGAAGGTCCTGCTCGCCCTGCCGTACGCACTGGTGATGTTCCTGGTCGTCAAGCCCCTGCTGGCCCGGCTGGTGCCCGCCTACGAGAAGGCCGGGCGGCTGACGCCCGGCCTGCTCTCCCTGGTGCTCCTCGGTCTGATCGGATCGGCCTGGGCCACCGAGTGGATGCACGTCCACTTCATCTTCGGCGCGTTCGTGTTCGGCGCGGTGATGCCCCGCGAAGGGGCGGAACGGCTCAACCACGAGATCCTGGAGCGGCTGGAACAGCTCGCCGTACTGCTGCTGTTGCCGATGTTCTTCGTGGTGGCGGGGCTCAACGTCAACCTGCGTGAACTCGACCTGTCCAGCCTCGGCACGCTCTCCGCGATCCTGGTCGTCGCGATCGGCGGTAAGCTGCTCGGCTCCTACGCCGCCGCGCGGACCCAGCGGCTGCCCAACCGGCAGTCCTGGGCACTGGCCTCCCTGCTCAACACACGAGGGCTCACCGAGATCGTCATCCTCACCGTCGGCCTGCAGAAGGGCGTGCTCGACGACGAGCTCTACTCGCTGATGGTGGTCATGGCCCTCGTCACGACCGCGATGACCGGCCCGCTGGTGCGCAGGATCTACCCCGACAGGCGGGTGGCCCGCGACATCGCCGAGGCCGAACGTGCCGCCCTCGGCGTGACCGCCGCCCACCGGGTGCTGGTGATCGTGCCCGATCCGCCCGCCGAGCAGGCCCCGTTGGTCGGCCTGACCACCACCCTGGCCCTGTCCAGGCCGCCGTCCGAGGTGGTCCTGGGCCACCTGCGCCCCTACCCGGCGGGCCGTCTGGAGGTCGGCAGCGGCCTCTCCTCGGAGCTGGCCGAGCTGGCCGAGACCCTCCACGACCTGGAGACGCTGGCCGGCGGTGCCCGCGAGCGCGGCTCGGAGACCAGGGTGGTGAGCCGGTTCAGCGCGGATGTGGCAGGCGAGCTGCCGGAGCTGGCCTCCGGTGCCCGAGCCGACCTGCTGGTGCTGCCCGCCGGTGTCCCCGGCTATGCCGCCGTGCGTGACGGCGCGGTCTGCCGCGTGGTGACCGTGTCCTTGCCCGTGCCGGAACAGGCCGAGCCCGGCTCCGAGCCGGGGCCGGTCGCGGTACGTTACGGCTCCGGTGACGACGCGGCCGCGCACGTGGCGCTCACCCTCGCGATGCTGTGGGACCGGCCACTGATCGTCACCGGCGGGAACCGGGCCTCAGCCCTGGCCCAGCGGCTGTCCAAGCTCGGAGTCGCGGCCGGCGCGGGTGCGATCCCCGAGGGCGCGCTGGTCGTGGCCGCCGACACCGGGAGCGCCCCGGAGGACGCGCACCTGCTGGTCCGCGCCGAGCAGGACCCCGACCCGGTCGACTGGGCCGAGGCCGTCTCCGCGCTGCGCGCCCCGGCCCCGCAGCTCTGATCGCACACCGACCTGGCACGCGAGCGGCACGGCGAAAGGACCCCGAGAACACGCCGGGCGGTACGGCCATGGCCGTTCCGCGAGCGCCAGGCGGGTGTCGCCCTTGGCTGCGGGGTAGCTCTTCGAGACATTGT
>NZ_JBEXUE010000762.1:0-3095 GCF_040614275.1 Streptosporangium sp. NPDC006013 | reverse complement strand
AGAGCAGCTGACTCTTAATCAGCGGGTCCGGGGTTCGAGTCCCTGGCGGCGCACTCGCGGGAAAGCCCAGATCGGCATCGCCGATCTGGGCTTTCTGCTTTCGAATCCTCGGTGACCCGGGTCAGCGGACCCGGCGGCCGTGGCTGGGCTCGCTCTGGCGGTTCGCCCGGTCCACGGCCGTCACGTGGTAGTGCGCGCCCCTGGCTCCCTCGGGGTCCACCCAGCGCACGTCGCGGCCCGCGGGGATCACCGCGACCAGGTTGCGGGCGTCGGCGAAGTCACCGGGACCGGCCTGCCGGTCGAACCTGAAGACCGCGAACTGGAACGGGACGTCCCTGCCGGGGGCGACGATGTGCAACTCGGCGCCACCGGCCACCTTGTGCGCGGTGGCCAGGACCGGGCGGCGCGGTGGTCGGCCGCCCGCGAGGCGCGGCAGCAGCGGGGCGAGGGCCGGGCGGGTGTAGTGGTCGGTCACGGCGGTGCTGACGCTGCCCAGCCGGTCCTCACGTACATCGCCGGAGTTGTACCAGATGTCGCCGCCGACCTGGGGATTGTCCCGGTTGAGAGTGAGGTGCCGGGAAAGCTCGTCCGGCTGGAACCACTGGGCGGGCTGCCCGGCGGCACCGGCCTTGTAGGCGGCCTGGCCGATCCAGAGCTGGACGTCGGTGCCCGCCGCCACGCCGGACCACCAGGGGATCAGCTTGGCGTAGTCGGCGTTCGACTGGCCGATGTACCAGTAGATCTGCGGTGCGATGTAGTCCAGCCAGCCCTTCCTGACCCAGCCCCGCGTGTCGGCGTGCAGGTTGTCGTACGACTGGCTGCCGGCGGTGTCCGAGCCGAGGGGGTCGGTGGACCTGTTCCGCCAGATGCCCGAGGGGCTGATGCCCCAGGCGACCTCCGGCTTGGCCTGCCGTACCCGCTGCTGCATCTCCCGGACGAGCAGGTCCACGTTGTCGCGCCGCCAGGAGGCGAGATCGGGGAAGCCCGCGCCGTAGCGCGCGAAGGCCGCGGCGTCGTCGAAGGCCGTGGTGTTGACCGGGTAGAAGTAGTCGTCGAAGTGCAGGCCGTCGATGTCGTACCTGGTGACCGCGTCCATCATCGCGTCCTGCACGAACGCCCGCACCGCGGGGATGCCCGGGTTGTAGTACAGCTTGCCGCCGTAGGAGACGATCCAGTCCGGATTCCTGCGGCCCGGGTGCTCGGGGTGCAGTTTGGCCGGGTCCGGCTGCATCGACACGCGGTACGGATTGAACCAGGCGTGGAAGGCCAGGCCGCGCCGGTGGGTCTCCTCGACCAGGAAGGCCAGCGGGTCGTAGCCCGGGTCCTGGCCCTGAACGCCGGTCAGGTACTCCGACCACGGTTCGTGCGGTGAGGGCCAGAAGGCGTCGGCGGTCGGCCGGATCTGGACGAAGACCGAGTTGAGCCGGCGGGTCCGCGCGAGGTCCAGCCAGGCCAGGTACTCGGCCTGCTGCGCCTCGACGGTCAGGCCGGGCTTCGACGGCCAGTTGATGTTGAGCACCGAGGCGATCCACATCCCGCGCATCTGCCGCAGCGGCGGGACATTGTCGGTGGCGCTGTCGGCGGCGTTGCCGGCGGCGAAGGCGGGCGTCGAGGTGAGGGCCGACAGGGGGAGAGTCGTCGCGCCCGCGGCCAGGGCCAGGCCGCGCAGGACGGAACGTCGGGTGGGTGCGCTCATGCGGACCTCCGGGGGGCTGAAGAAGAAGGCGCCGAGCGTGACATTGGCAGAAACTTACTTTCAAATCAATGACAATGAAAGAAAGTATCGCAGATCCGTGACTGCCGGAACGGTCCTCCACTCGCCGGGTAGCCCCGGCGCAGGGGCGATGCGGGAGGTCATCGGGCAGTCGTGGGCCGCCACCCTCAGGAAGTCGTCGCCGCTCACCGCGAGATCGTTTCACCAGCGCGTTTCGGCCGTCGAGGCGTATGCGCCGACCTTTGAGGCAAAGGAAGCCCTGGAGGTGCCCGGCCGCCAACGTGGCCACCCCGCCGACGGACTCCGGCTACTCGGTCTCACAGCATGAGAACGCTTCAGCCCTGGCGCTTCGGTGTGATTCCACGGAGATCACGGACGACACGTTCCGAGACGTGCTCGTGATCAGGGTCGGGCAGGATTTCCCCTTCTGTACCGGGTCGAGAAGGAATTCACATGAAACGAGTGATCGCGAGCACCGCGGCGGTCCTGGTCACCACCTCCGTGGCCGCGATGCCCGTCCAGGCCGCGTCCGCGGATCCGGTCACGGTGTTGAAAAGGCAGCTCGTCGCGGGTAAGGGGGTGAGGTTCACCGACGTCACCACCCTGGCCGAGCCCACTGAGAAAGGGACGTTCCTGAAGCGCACCGGCTCCTTGCAGTTCACCAGGACCGGGATCGCCGCCTCCGACATCAGCGCGAGGTACACCGCCACGAGGAGCGGGCCGGTGTTCAGCGACCTGTCCAGGTTTCTGGGCTCGGAACGGACGATCACCGTCGGTGGCGCCAGCTACCACTCCGGCGACGTCTGGAGGCCGCCGAAGGGGAAGAGCTGGATCAAGAACGCCTTCGGTAAGAGCGTCAACGGCGGTGTCAGCGGCTGGTACGGCCAGCGGGTGAACGCGGCGGAGCCGGCGACCCTGAAAGCCCTGATCACAAGTGGAAAGCGAGTGGGCCGCACCTATTCGGGCACGATCGGCTACGGCAGGCTCGAAAGGATCTCTCCCTGGCTTCGGGCCGTCGACCCGATCGGCGGAGACAAGGACAGCGTGATCCGCTTCAGGCTCACCCTGGGGCCCGACGGGCTTCCCCAGCGGCTGGTCACGTCCCATGTGGTGACGGCCCACCTGGTGGAGACCGTGGACGGAGGCAGGAAGATCAGCGTCGAGACCCGCTACACCGGCTGGGGCAGCCGAGTAACGGTCAAGGCGCCTCCGGCGAGCAAGGTGTGGATCAGGAAGCCGTACGAGCCGACGATCCAGGGCGGCGACCGGGGGTGAGCGCCCGGCGCCGGCCGGGAGTCTTCCCGGCGGACCACCCACCGGGCGTGATCGTGGACATCGCGCTGGACCTCGCACGTTCGGGAGAGCAGTCATGACCGACATC
>NZ_JBEXUE010000761.1:0-3098 GCF_040614275.1 Streptosporangium sp. NPDC006013 | reverse complement strand
TCGAGAAGTTGGAGCGCATGCGCGATCGGTTCACCGAGTGCATCGGCTGCGGTTGCCTGTCCTTCGACCAGTGCCTGCTGGTCAATCCCGGTGACGTTGGCCGCGGCCGGCGGTACGGTCAGGGCGCTGAGCGAGCGCATCCGCGACCAGGTGCACGCCCGGCTGGAGGAGGTCGCGGACCTGGTCGCGCGGGCCCACGGCTGCGAGGCGAAGGTGAGCATCACCCGGGGGGAGCCGGTCCTGTACAACGACTCCGGGCTCGCCACCCGAGCCGGTGCCCACCTGACCCACCTGGGCCTCACGCTCTCGCGGCCGCTGCTCTCCTTCGGCGCCGACGACTTCTCCTATCTCTCCGCGGTGCTGCCCGGCCTGATGATGTTCGTCGGGGTCGGTGACGGCACGGACGTACGCATGCACAGCGCCGATTTCCTGCCCGGCGACGACGCGGTACGCGATGTCGCGCTGGCCATGCTGGCGGGTTACCTCGCGGCGGCGGAGAAGATGTAGCCGCGAAGGACGCTCAGCCGGTGGCGTGTTCCCAGTAGGGATCGCGGTAGAGCATGACCGAGGTGCCGCGCAGGAGTTCGTCGGGGGCGGAGAGCAGCACGAGTTCGCCCCTCGCCTCCAGGGTGCGCAGGACGTCGCGGACCCGCGGGCCGACCGGCAGCCGGCCCACCGGGAGGTTGAGGGTGTCGCGGACCAGGTCGGCCACCTCGGAGAGCCGGAACGGCTCGGTGAAGCCGGCGATGAGCCCGCGGACGAACTCGACGGTGATCATCGTCTCGGCCTCGGCGTGGGCGAGCTGCCAGGTCAGCTGCGCCCTGCGCCGGCCGGTCCCGGCGCAGGCCGTGCACTGCTGGGAGAAGTCGGGCACGATGTTCTCGACGGTGCTGCCCAGGCAGGTGGTGCACTGGTTGGTCTCCGACGCGTGCAGCTCGGCCGCGGCCCTGTCGGCCAGTGGCCTGCCGCACAGGCAGAGATAGACCCGGAACCCGCCGCGTACCAGGACGAGGTCGTCGGCATCGTCGGGTATGTCTTCCCAGAGCGCGGTGATCGTGTGGATTCTCATCGTTGTGCGACTCTACCCACTTCACCGCAGTGTGACAGGGACCAGTCTCATCGGAGCGCTCCACAGCCACTCCTCGGTGATGTAGGTGGAGGTCAGCAGCGTCATCAGGCCCAGGGTGCGCTCGGTCGCGGTGGAGGGGTGGGCGCCGCAGTCGCCGAAACGGCACATCCACAGTTCGACCATGCTGCTGTCGGAGAGCTGCTCGTGCACCGAGGGCCGTCCGGCGGGGAGCCCGTCCCGCCAGATGTCGACGGACGCGCTGGCGAACGGGAAGGCCCCGGCCAGCACCCCGCCACCCGAGGTGACGGCACGGCCGACCCCGTCGTGCACCGGCAGGATGCCGTCGGACTGGAAGAGCACCACCCCACCCCCCGGCGGGCTGGCCACCCGCAGGACCTCCACGGGGGAGGCGTGCTCGGCGCTCCACAGCTCGCCGGTCGAAAGCGGCGGGCACGACTCCGGCACGGCGCCCAGGCGGCGGATGACCTCCTCCTCGGTCACCTCGCCGACGAAGGCGACGCACAGTCCCTCGTTGTAGTCCTCGTACGAGAACATCATCGCGTCGACGGTGTCCTGGAGCTCGCGGAGCCTGGGGCTGACGGTGGGAGCCCCGGGCAGCTGGGCGAACAGGTCGGCCAGTTCGGTGAAGAGCGCCTGGGAGCCGGGGGAGCGGCCCGCGATGCACGGCCGCCAGGGGTCCGCGCCCGCGGCGAGCAGGACCCGCACGGCGTCGTCCCAGCCGTGGCGCACGGCCTCCCAGAGCGGGGTGGCGCCGTCGGCGTCGACGGGGTCGACCTCCGCGCCCGAGGCCAGCAGCAGCTCTATCACCTGGACGGCACCCTCCTGGGCGGCCCGGTGCAGGGGCGTCGTGCGCAGCCACGGTAGCCACTGCCCGGGATCAAACCCGCTCGCCAGCCGCCGGCGGATCCGCGCCAGGTTGGTGTCGCACCACGCGTCGACGTCCTCGGCCCACTCGTTGTCGCTCACTTCATCCCATTTCGTGGTATTGAGTGGATCCAACCAGGTCCGGACGACAGTTTTCGATCAGTGCCTCGCGGGAGAGCCGGTCGGCGGCGCGGGTCGTCTCGGGAAGGCGGTAGCGGGGTGTCAGGTTCAGCACGTTGTGGCAGGCCGTGGCGAGGTCGACGCGGTGTCCCACGGAGACGAAGACGGGCTTGACCCCGTTCCGGGTGCGCAGCACGCGGCCGACGACGTCGCCGTCCAGTGTCAGGTCGGCCCACGAGCCCCGCTCGGGCGCGGGCGTGGGATAGGTGCCGACGAAGGCGGTCTTGCCGACCCCGATCGTGGGCAGTCCGGTGAGCACGCCGAGGTGGCAGGCCAGGCCGAAGCGGCGCGGGTGCGCCAGGCCGTATCCGTCGCAGACGACCAGGTCGGGGGTCGCCGAGAGCCGCTCAAGGGCGTCCAGCAGGGCGGGAACCTCCCGGAAGGCGAGCAGCCCGGGGACGTAGTCGAAGGCCACCCTCCCGCTGACGGCGACCTCTTCGACGATCTCCAGCGTCGTCCCGTCCAGCACGGTCACCGCCGCCGCCAGCCGGTCCCTGTCGTAGGCGACGTCCACTCCCGCGACCCTGGCCGGACTGTGGGGACCGGGACCGGTCAGGTCGAGCAGTGCTCTGAGCTCGTCCTGGATGGCCTCGGCCTCCATGACAGTGCGCGGCATTTGTACCTTCATAACTACATGATCGCTACTTTTACCGTATGACGTTATATTTTGGGACTGTTCGTCTTCTTTGGTGACCGGTGCAGTCGCCGCGCGGTGTCCCACTCCCAGCGGTGCCCTCCGGTCCGGGGTTCTCATGCTGCCGGGCGGGTCCTGTTCATGGTGTGACGGGGGCGGTGGCGGAGCCGGGATCGTTCCTCATGATGCCTTCCGGTCCCCGTTCGTCGCGACGCTGGGCGGGTCCCGCCCAAGGTCGACCTCTACCTGCCCGACATGCACGGTCTTGAGGTGTGCCGGACGCTGCGGGCGGCGGGCGTGATGTCGGACGTCATAGCGGTCACCTCGGCG
>NZ_JBEXUE010000760.1:0-3110 GCF_040614275.1 Streptosporangium sp. NPDC006013 | reverse complement strand
GCCGGCCTTCGTACCGGTTCGTGGTCTCCGGTCAGTCCCGGGGATCCATGCGCGGGTTGCCGTACTCGTCCAGCACCTGGACCGGCGGGGCGTCGTCCGAGGCGACGTACAGCTGCGACGCCTCCAGGTGCGCCCGCATGAGCTTGCCGGCCAGCGCCGCGTCCCCCGCCTCGATGGCCTTCTCGATGGCGCCGTGCGCCCGCAGCACCGCGTGCCGCCGGTCCACCGCCGGGTAGCTCGCCTCGTCGGACGCCCGGCGGGCCCACCCCCGCTCCTGCACGCTCCAGACGCTCTCCAGCATCCCGACGACCACCCGGAGCGTCTCGTTGCCGGCCGCGTCCACCAGCCCCTCGTGGAACCTGACCGCCGCCCCGGTGAACGCCTGCCCGTCCTCCACGACCTGCGCGGCCTCGTCGTTGAGCCGCCGGAGCCGTTCGGCGACGGCCGAGTGGTCGTCGCGGCGGGCCGCGTGCTCCGCGCACAGCGGCTCCAGCAGGTTGCGGGCCGCCGCCAGGTCCCGCATGGAGGTGGCGCGCGCGTGCAGCAGCAGCCCCATGTGGTACGCGGCGGGCCCGGGGGCCGGGGCCTTGATGACGGTGCCGCCGCGCTTGCCGCGGCGGACGACCACCAGCCCCTCCGTCTCGAGGATGCGGAACGCCTCGCGGAGGCTCGGCCGGCTGACCGGGTACTCCTGGAGCAGCACCGGCTCCGTGGGCAATTCCGCCCCGTCGACGAGATCACCTTCCAGGATGCGCAGCCTGAGATGCGCCGCCAGGGCCTCGGCCACCCGGGGTGTCCGCAACGGTAAGCGGCGGGGGCGTGGTGGGATCTCGGACTCGGTCATCAGAGTGTTTCACCGCCGTCGATGAAGATGGTCTGGCCGGTGATGAACGAAGCGAGGTCCCCCGACAGGTGGACGGTCAGCGCCCCCAGCTCCCTGGGGTCGCCGGTGCGCCGCATCGGGATGCGCTCCTTCAGCCAGGCCTGACCTTCGGGACTGTCGTGAAGAGCCTGCGTCATGCTGGTGCGGAAGTGCCCCGGAGCGATGGTGTTGACGGTAACGCCGAACGCCGCCCACTCCTTGGCGAGCGCCCGGGTGAGCTGGGCGATGGCGCCCTTGGCGACCTGGTAGCTCACCGTCAGGTTGGCCGACCGGGCGACGCTGCTCGACGCGATGTTGATCACCCGGCCGCGCCTCCGCTCCAGCATCCCGGGAACGAATGATCTCACGAGGTGGAGCGACCCGCGGACGTGCGTGTCCAGCACCGAGTCCCACTCCTCGTCGGTCATGGCGACACCGGCCGGCCCCGAGCCGGGCTGCCCCACCTTCTCCCCGGATGCCTCGTCCACGGGCAGCGGGACGACCGGCCGCTTCACCAGGTTGCCGGCGTTGTTCACCAGGATGTCGACGCCACCCACCTCGGCCAGCACCGCGTCGCGCAGCCGGTTCAGGTCGGCGGAGCTGCGGATGTCGGAGGGGAAAGCGTACGCCTGGCCGCCCGCGGCCTTGATCTCCGCCGCGAGGCTCTCCAGCTCCTCCGCGTTACGGGAGACGCCGCACACCACGGCGCCCGCCCCGGCCAGCGCGGTGGAGATCGCCCGGCCCAGTCCGCGCCCGGCCCCGGATACGACGGCTGTCCTGCCCAGCAGGGGGTGGATGTCTGTCATGGCGTGCCTTTCGGTAGTCCAAGCGTACGCTCCGCGATGATGTTGCGTTGGATCTCCGATGTGCCGCCGTAGATGGTGGCGGCCAGCGATTCGAGGCGCTCGTCGAAGAGGGCGGGGTCGTCGAACGCCCGCGCCCCGGCGGTCTCCAGCGACAGTAGGGCCGCGCGCTGCACCGACTCCGAGCCGAGCAGCTTGAGGATCGACGACGCGGGGGACGGCAGGCCCGCCCACCGCTGGGCGGCGGTCCGCAGTCCGGTCAGCCGCACCCCCTCCGCGTCCGCCAGCGACCGGCCCAGCCGGACGAGCTGGTGCTCCGACAGTCCCGGCGCCGTCAGCGTGGGTTCCAGCGCCCGGGTGGTCTCCAGCCAGGTGTTGATCCAGATCATGTCCCGCTCGTGTTCGAGGCTGGACATGGCCACGCCCCAGCCGCTGTCCAGCGGGCCCAGCAGCGCCTCCTCGGGCACCTTCACGTCGTCGAGGAAGACCTCGCAGAAGGACTCGACCGCCGGCCCGGCGGTGCGGATCGGCCGGACCTCCACCCCGGGGCTGCGCAGGTCGAGGACCAGGCAGGAGATGCCGCGGTGCGGTCTGGCCTCCGGGTCGGTGCGGACGTACAGTGCGCACCACCGGGCCTCGTCCGCCTGCGTCGTCCACACCTTCTGGCCGTTGACGGTGAACACCCCGTCGGCGAGCGTCGCCGTCGTGCGCAGCGCGGCGAGGTCGGACCCGGCGCCGGGCTCCGACATGCCGAGCGCCCACCACTCGTCCCCGCGCGCGGCCGGCCGGAGCAGCCGCTCCCGCTGGGCGGCGGTGCCGAACGCCCGGATGGCCGGCGCCGCGACCCCGGCGCCCTGGATGTTCATCAGCCGCGGCACCCGGCGGCGCGCGCCGGCGAGCTTGACGGCCAGCGCGTCGGGGACACCCAGGTCGCGCCCGCCCTCGCCTGGGCCCCACTCGGGGATCAGCCAGCCCGCGTCGAACGCGGCGGCCTGGTACTCGGTGCGGAGCTTCACATCGCAGCGGTAGCGCCGGTGGTTCTCGGCGTAGTCGGCGGGCAGGAAGCCGTCGAGGAACGCCTCGAACTCGGAGGTCACATCCGTCATCGGGAGATCCGCCTTTCGATCCGCGCCGCCGCCAGGTACAGGTCGTCCGGCTCCCCGAGCAGGCAGGCCGTCTGGTGGGCGCGCCGCAGGAACAGGTGGCAGTCCGCCTCGAAGGTGACCCCCATGGCGCCCATCAGCTGGGTGAACAGCGACGCGACCCGGACGGCCGTCTCGGCCGCGACCGCGTTGGCCAGCAGGCAGTCCCGGGTCGCGTCGCTGTTCACCCAGCTGATGGGCGCCATGGGGGTCCTCGCCAGGGAACGTGAGGTGGCCCTGGAGCAGGCCAGGATCGCCAGGGAGAACGCCGAGCGTGCCCGATACCAGGCGGCCGCGATGCGC
>NZ_JBEXUE010000759.1:0-3137 GCF_040614275.1 Streptosporangium sp. NPDC006013 | reverse complement strand
CCGCGTTGACGGCGATCTACACGGCGGCGACCCTCGGCCGCCGCAGGCTGGCCGTCTCGCTCGCCGTGGCGCTGGCCGCAGGCGTCTACGGCCCCATCGCGTTGTCCGACTTCGACCCCGAGCCCGGCGACGGGTTCAACCTGCTCAGCGGGTGGCTGGTGGCGATGGTGGTCATCGGAGAGGTCGTCAGGAACCGCCGCGCCTCCGTGCGGGAGGTCGAGCGGCGTGCGGCCGAGGCCGAGCGCACCCGTGAGGAGGCCGCGCTGCGCCGGGCGGGAGAGGAACGGCTGTGGATCGCCCAGGAACTGCACGACACGCTCACCCACAGCATCTCGGTGATCAACGTCCAGGTGGCGGTCGCCCTGGAGCTGCTGGATCGAAAGCCCGAACGGGCCCGCGAGGCGCTGGTCGCGATCAAGGACTCGGGACACGAGGCGATGCGGGAACTGCGCGCCACGCTGGGGGTGCTGCGGCAGGCGGAGCCGGACGGTCCCGAGACGGGGCTGGCCCGTCTGCCGAGGCTGGTGGCCAGGGCCGAGGCGGCGGGGCTGCCGGTGAGGTCCACCACCGTGGGAGTGCCACGGGAGCTTCCCCCGGACGTCGACCGGGCGGCCTACCGCATCACGCAGGAGGCGTTCACCAACGTGCTGCGCCACGCCGGGCGCGCGTCGATCGCGCTGACGCTGGAATACCATCCCGCCATGATCGTGGTACACGTCGAGGACGACGGTGAGTCCGGCACGGGCACCGTGGAGCACGGGATGGGCCTGATCGGGATGCGCGAGCGCGCGGTGGCCGTCGGCGGCTCGCTCACCGCCGGACCGCGCGACCGGCACGGGTTCGCCGTCCGCGCCGAGCTGCCGCTGGCCGGGCAGTCGTGATCCGGGTGCTGCTGGCCGACGACCAGGCGCTGATGCGCGCCGGTTTCCGGGCCCTGCTCGAACTCGCCGACGACATCGTCGTGGTCGGCGAGGCGGGCAACGGGGTGGAGGCCGTCGAGCTGACCCGGCGGCTGCTGCCGGACGTCACGCTGCTGGACGTGCGGATGCCGCTGCTCGACGGGATACAGGCCACCCGCAGGATCGGCGAGGATCCCGAGCTCGACGAAGTCCGGGTGGTGATCCTCACCAACTACGCCCTCGACGAGTACGTCTTCGCCGCCCTGCGCGCGGGAGCCAGTGGATTCCTGCTCAAGGACATCGAGCCCGCCGAACTGCTGCAGTCGGTACGGGTGGCCGCCTGGGGCGACGCGCTGCTTTCGCCGTCCGTCACCCGGCGGCTGATCGAGGAGTACGTCTCCACGCCGCCGCGCCCGGTGGCCGGTCCGGGGCTGGAGCGCCTGACCGAGCGGGAGCGCGAGGTCCTGTCGCTGGTGGCGGCCGGCATGTCCAACGAGGAGATCGCCACCCATCTGGTCATCAGCCACGCCACGGTCAAGACGCACGTCAGCAGGACGATGAGCAAGCTCGGCGCCCGCGACCGCGCGCAACTCGTCGTCTTCGCCTACGAGTCGGGGCACGTCGTCCCGGGAGCCGGTCGCTGAACCGCGCGTCTCCCTGATCGGCCGGGAAATCGGCTCCTCGGGTCGATGAGGCCGCGACGTATGATGTCGTGAATTGCCGCAGTGTCGCGACGGCGCGGGAGACCCTCATGAAGGCGGTTGTCCAGGACGCATACGGCTCACCCGAGGTCCTCGAACTTCGAGAGATCGACAAGCCGGTGGTCAAGGAAGACGAGGTGCTGGTACGGGTTCGCGCGGCTTCCGTCCACCCGGATGTCTGGCACGTCGTGAGTGGCCGACCGTACGTCCTACGTCTGATGGGAGCCGGACTGCTCAGACCGAGGAACCGCGTTCCGGGAACGGATATGGCCGGCAGCGTGGAATCGGTGGGCAAGAACGTGACGCGGTTCCAACCGGGGGACGAGGTGTTCGGCGAGACCATCCATGGCAACCAGTGGAGAAACGGCGGCGCCTTCGCCGAGTACGTGTCCGTCTCACAGGACGCCCTGGCCTCGAAGCCCGGCAACGTCACCTTCGAGCAGGCCGCGGCCGTACCCACCTCCGGACTCATCGCCCTGCAGAACCTTCCGGAGGGACGGCTGCGGCCAGGCCAAAGTGTGCTGATCAACGGTGCCGGCGGCGGCGTGGGGTCCTTCGCCGTACAACTCGCCAAAGCGTACGGGGCGACGGTGACCGGCGTCGATGACAAGGCGAAGCTGGACATGGTGCGTTCGCTCGGCGCGGACCGTGTCATCGACCACACCCGGGAGGACTTCACCCGGAGTGGTGAGCGCTACGACCTGATCTTCGACATTCCCGGGAACCACTCGTTTTCGGACTGCCGGCACGCCCTCATGCCCGAGGGGACATACCTGCTCATCGGGCACGATCGCTTCGGGGACGTGGGTGGCCGCTGGCTGGGAAGCCTGCCGCACTTCTTCAAGCTGATGGCGCTCTCCGTGTTCCGGAGGCAACTGCCGAAGCCGAACTCGTCGATGCCGAGCAGGAAGGACTCGATGGCCGTCCTGGCGGGGCTCCTGGAAACAGGGCAGCTCACGCCGGTCATCGACCGGACGTACCCGCTGGGCGAGGTCCCCGAGGCCATCCGCCGTCTGACCGGGGGCAGGGCCCAAGGAAAGATCGTCATCACCGTGTAGCCAGACGTATGGTCCATGTTCGGGGACGGACGGCCAATGAGGACGAGGCTCGCGACCAGCAGGGGCAACCGGAATGCGCCGGAAATCGGAGCCGAGCAGCTCGGCGTCGACCCGGTGTGCGCGCCGGAGTACCTGATCCGGCCGAAGATCGCCTACGAGCATGCCTGGGAGATCAGGGATCTGCTGGAGCTGTCGGAGTTCTCCGAACGCGAGCAGGAGGTCCGCGACCATCTGGCCGCCCGGGTGCTGGACGGGATCGGCGCCAATACCGCGGTGCAGTTCGTCGGCGGACGGCTGCAGTTGGAGAAGCTCGGCGCGGCCGAGGAGCCGCCGCTGATGAAGGAGCTGCGCTCGCTGCTCGATGACATGGTGCCCCGGCTGGACTTCCCCGAGCTGCTGCTGGAGGTCTTCGACCGCACCGGCCTGCCGGCCGACTTCACCCACATCTCCGGCGCCCATGCCTCCAAGGTGGCATAGGC
>NZ_JBEXUE010000758.1:0-3152 GCF_040614275.1 Streptosporangium sp. NPDC006013 | reverse complement strand
CCGGCGCGTGCCCCACCTGCCACCGCGACATACCCGCCGCAGTACGGCCAGAACACCACCCACTCGAACCAACCTAACGAAGTACTACTAGTGCTCCGTTCCTCAACGGAGGTTGCGAACGCGCTGCGGGAAAGCCGAGATTGTCGGGCCTGCCTTCCTGATGCCAGGACCGGGGTGGATCTGTACTTCCGGTAGGGAACGTCGCACTGGATTCAGGCGCGGCGCCGTGGTGGTGGCGTTGATCCGGCGGGCTCGCGCGGAGATCCGCGACCACACCTTAGCCTGCGACCAGGTCCATACGGAGGAACTCGGTGATACGGAGCAGCCTCGGTGGGCGTGCCACCTCATCGGAGAGGGCCTGGAACGCCTCGCCTTCCCCGACGAGGCGTGGGGCGGCGAGTTCCACCTCCCTCCCGTCGACCCGGAGCCGCGCACCATCGGCTGCCAGGACGTTCTGCACCCAGTCCGAGCGCGATCCATACACCAGAACGAACAGGTAGCCGCCGTCGACAGGATGCGCATCGAGCGGCGTGCGGTACGTCGCGCCAGAAATGCGACCGACGTGAATCAGCACCGGCCACGTCCCGCCCGCGATCGCGCGAGGATTGAATAACCGCTTGTTCACGTGCCCCCACCACCTCGGCATCGGCATCGGCATCTCCTTCCCTTGCCCCGGCGGGGCACGTCGTGGATCAGACGCTCGCCGGGCTCTCAGCTGATTCCCACCCGGGAGGGCTTACATTAGTAAGGTAACTTACGAGCGTAAGGCTGGCTTACAATTGTAAGGTTGTCAATCCCGCCCGCACCCTGGAGCCGTTGTGTCCCCACCACCACCGCTACCGCCACGGCAACCGCTCAGCAGAGGTCTGGTGTTGGAAGCCGCGATCCGGGTCGCGGATCGCGGCGGCGTGGAGGCGATCACGATGCGACGGGTGGCGCAGGAACTGGGCGTGGAGGCGATGTCGCTCTACCACCACGTACCGAACAAGGACGCGATCCTCGACGGCGTGGCCGACACGGTGTTCGCGGCGATCAAGCTACCCGGCGCCGAGTACGACGATTGGCGCGACGCGATCCGTGCGCGCGCCTCCTCCGCGCGTGCGGTCCTGTCGCAGCACAGCTGGGCTCTCGGCCTCATGGACTCCCGTCGCAACCCGGGGCCGGCGACGCTACGCCACCACGACGCCGTCCTCGGTGTCCTCCGCGAGGCGGGGTTCACGCTGCCGATGGCCGCGCACGCTGTCTCGCTCATCGACAGCTACATCAGCGGGTTCGTTCTCCAGGAGGCGAACCTGCCGATGACGACGCCGGACGATGTCGAGGAAGTGGCCGGCAGCATCCTCGAGCACCTGCCGGCGGACGAGTTGCCGTACCTCGCAGAGATGATCGTCGACCACGCCCTGCGGCCGGGCTACGACCACACGAGCGAGTTCGGCTACGGCCTGGACCTGATTCTGGATGCGCTCGAAGCTCGCCGGAGGTAGAGCCCCCTGTTGCCCCTCCCCGGAAACGCTCGCAGCGGGGACTGGCGGCGTGTTCAGCGATATCTGGCGAGGAACCCCGGGCGGTTCGCGCCACGCAGGGCGTGCGCGCAGCCACATCAAAGACTGAAAAGCAGAGCTCGACCGCACTCCCCGCCCTCCGCAGCGGCCGCTCGACCGCTGAGACGAGATCGACTCGGCGGCCTCATACACGAGTATCTGCAGGTCGCATGACATGACCGAGTTCTCGGCGCGCACAGCCGTCGCAACAAGTTGGGGCGACGTGCACGTCAGCCGCGCCAGCCGTCGTGCTGGTGGCCCGTAGTCAATGTCTTTGTATCGAAGCCTCTTATGATCAAAAACGTGGCCAAGGCCAAGCTTTGTAGGGCCAGTGGCGCATTTATGGCCAGGTAGAGTGGCGTGACGACATCAACCAGACGAAACAGTACCAAGAAGCTCGCCAACATAGCTGATCCGGCCCCGATAAGTCCCCATGCGGACAACCAGCGAGGGACAAGTCTCGACCGATATAGAATACCGAAAAATAGGAGATCTCCGAGGGTCAGCGAGATGATCAAAGCGACATGATTAACCAAGTCGCGCGCCGTCCGTAGCAACTCACCCAAGGTCTCCAGGTGGGATGTGCCTGAAGCGCCGGCTTGGGCGAACTCCTGACCCAGCACAAGAAACAAAGGCAAGAAAATCACGCCTATGAAATGGAACATCGCTGCGATCAGTCTAAATCCAAGGAAACCCAGACTGAGCGCTTCATTCTCCATCCTCAATGCCGGATACAGGAGCAGCGCAAACCCGACATAGGCGGGGATCATGATGAACTGAGAAACTGCGCCGACGATGACCTGGCTCTCATGTGCAGAAATGAGATCGAGATAGTGTGGCTCCTCGAGAGCGGGGACAACACTTAGCACGCCGGCGATCATGCCCACGATGACTAGTGCGCCCGCAATTGCGGTTGCCTGTCTGCTTGTATTCATAACACTTTTCCCATATGTCGGCGCGGGCCAGCCGCTCTTTCTTACACCTGTAAGGATGCTGCCGACTCTACCCTTACACGTGTAAGGCCACAAGGGTTCTGCTGCAGAAAGAGGTCCGGGTGCCCGGAACGTCGACACCCCGCCCACCGCTCAGCCGGCAGCGCGTGATCGAGGCAGCGGTGACCGTCGCCGACGAGCGGGGCGTCACGGCGGTCAGCATGCGCGATGTCGCAGAGCGGCTTGGCGTCGAGGCCATGTCGCTGTACCACCACGTCGCGAACAAGCACACGATCCTTGACGGGATCGCCGACGCCGTCTTCGGCGAGATCGAGCTCCCAGAGCCAGACCTCTCGTCGGACCGGAGCCGTGGTCCCGGCCGGCCTTAGTGCTGCGTTCCTCATGGCAAGTAGACGAACTTGCGGCGCAGATGACCGTGGTACCGGGTGGCGGCTGGGTGTAGAGGGCGATGACCTCGGCTCTTTTGGGGCGAAGTCCGGATCGGTCGAGGTGGTCCAGGGGCGGGGACGGCGCTGGTGCGCAGCCCTGCCGGCTGAACACGATGATCTGCGCTCTCATGATCCAGTCGGCCGGGGCATGACGGGCCCCGGCCGGCTTGCAGATCTGTCGTTTCTCTTCGGCGTCCATCGGTGGACGCGCATGCAGCAGTTTCGGCATG
>NZ_JBEXUE010000757.1:0-3172 GCF_040614275.1 Streptosporangium sp. NPDC006013 | reverse complement strand
AGGGCGGCCTTCGGACCGTTCTTGACCGCCATTGAGAGATCCCCTTCCCGAGGTGAACGAAATGATCGGGGTGACCTGGGCGGCTCTCCTCGGCGACCAGCGCCCGCTCGACGAGCCGCTCCAGCTCGGGGCGCCGGGTGGTGAACCACCAGCGCGGTTCGGGGGCACCGGTGGGCACCAGCGTCCCGCCCTCCGCGCGGCACTCGCGGGCCGCGTGCTCCAGGTGGACCTGGAGCACGACCCGGTCCAGCAGGGCCCGGTTCTCCTCGATGAACGCCCGGGTGCCCGCCGCGTGAGCCATGTGCCCGGCGGTCAGCAGGAAGAGCAGGTTGTGCGGCCTGTCCTCCTCCGGCACCCGCGACCAGTGCCTGGCGGCGGCCAGCACCAGCGCGACACCGGAGGCGTCCTCCACCGCGGAGGCCCAGGGGGCGTCGTGGTGCGAGGCGACGATCACCCAGCCGTCGCCCCGCCCGGGCAGGGTGGCGATCACGTTGTGCGAGGTCGCGGTCGAGGTCTCCGACTCCACGGACAGCGTGCCGGCGCAGGGCCCCTCGTCCATCAGCGCCAGCACCCGCCGCGAGTCGGCCGCCGACAACCAGACCGCGGGTACTGGCCGGTGCACCGCGTCGTAGGGCACGTAGTAGTCGCGTGTCTCCCACGGGAGGCCGGTCAGCGCCCCGACGTACCCGGCCGCCCCCGAGGTGACCGCCCCGTCGAGATCCTCCAGATAGCCGGGCGCGAACGGCAACGTCTGCACCAGGCCGTCGAAGTCGCCGTCGGGGTCGTGCACGGCGGTGGCGATCTCCCGTACGAGGGCCTGGGGCAGCTCGGCGAAGGTGTGCTCGCGCACCGCGATGCGACCGGGGACCACCGACCGGGTGAGCGGCGCGGTCACCGTTGCCTTCGGGGTGGTGTACGGCAGGGCGAAGGCCGCCACCTCGACGGCGCGGGACGGGTCGGCGTCCAGGTGGGCGCGGAGCGTGGCGGTGACAGGGTGCCAGGTGGGCACCTCGACCGGTGCGAGGCGCACGTCGAGCCCGAAGCCCGCCAGCAGCCCGGCCGCCCATCTCTCCGTCCAGGCGTCGGCGGGGTATCCGGGGCGCCGGATCCCCCTGGCCGTGATCGTCTCGATCCACGCCATGATCTCGGCGGTGTCCGGGACCGTCATTTGACCCCTCCGAAGGTGAGCCCCGCCACGTAGTAGCGCTGCAGCCCGGCCAGCAGCAGGAACGGCGGCACGGCGGTGACCAGGGCGGCGGCGGTCATGAGGTGGTAGTTGAAACCGTGCTCGCTCTGGAAGTTGGCCAGTCCCACGGGCAGCGACCACAGTGCGGGGTCGTTGGCGACGATGAGCGGCCAGAGCAGGTTGTCCCACTGGGCGAGGAAGTGGATGAGGAAGAGCGTCACCAGCGCCGGCCGCAACAGCGGAAGCGCCACCCGGAGAAAGATGCGCAGCTCCCCCGCCCCGTCGACGCGCGCCGCGAAGATCAGCTCTTTGGGGATGCCGAGGGCGAACTGGCGGACCAGGAAGACGCCGAAGGCACTGATCATGCCGGGGACGATCACCCCTTGGAAGGTGTTCACCCAGCCCAGCTCCTTGACGATCAGGAACACCGGAATGATCATGACCATCGGGGCGAGCGCGAGCGTGCCGACCACGAGCGCGAACAGCACGCGCCTGCCGGGGAAGGACAGCTGGGCCAGGGCGTAGCCGGCCGCCGAGGAGAAGAGCACGTCCAGCGCCCCGCTGCCGACGCAGTAGATCACGCTGTTGCGGAAGTAGACGGGGAAGCCCTCGCCCGCGAACAGCTCGGCGAGGTTCTGCGGCAGGTGGAAACCGTTGAAGACCAGCCCGCCGAGGTCGGTGTCGTCGGGAGCGGAGGCGACCACGAGCATCACGTAGATCGGCAGCAGCATCGCGCCCACGGCGCTCAGCAGCCAGACGGTCCGGAGCACCCTCATTCGTCCCCACCCCGCAGGAAGCCGAACTGGACGATCGAGACGACCAGCATCGCGACCAGCAGCATCATGGCCAGCGCGGAGGCGTAGCCCATGTGCTCGTAGGGGAAGGCGTTGGCCCAGATGTAGTAGGGCAGCACCTGGGTGGCGTCGGCCGGGCCGCCGCCGGTGAGCAGGAAGGCGGGCACGAAGGCCTGCATCGATCCGGCGACGGAGATGACCAGCACGAACAGCAGGGTCCTGCGGAGCAGCGGGACGGTGATCCTGCGGAACGTGGTGACAGGCCCGGCACCGTCGATCGCCGCGGCCTCGTAGACCTCCCGGGGCAGCGCCTGCAACCCGGCCGTCAGGATGATGACGAACAGCCCCAGGCTCTTCCAGACGACCATGACGACCAGCGCCCAGATCGCCAGGTCCGAGTCGGTCAGCCACGACTGCGGCTCGATGCCGACGGCGCCGAGCAGCGTGTTCGCCAGACCCCGGTCGGAGTAGATGATGACCCACACCATCGACGTCGCGGCCAGCGGCATCACCGCGGGCACCATGACCAGCGAGCGGAGCACGCGGTTGAGGCGGCCGGGCCCGCTGAGCGGCACCGCGATGAGCAGCGCGAGCAGGATGGTCGGCAGGACCGTGAAGACCGTGTAGACGACGGTGATCCACGCCGAGTTCCAGACCCCGGGATCCTGGAGCATCCGCGCGTAGTTGTCCAGCCCGATCCACCGCGGGGCACCGGCCATCTCGTAGTCGGTGAAGCTGAGGTACACGGCACCGCAGAACGGCACGAGCCAGAAGACGACGAAGAAGACGGCCACCGGGATCGTCAGCACGATCCCGGCCCCCGCCTCCCGGCGCGACCTGCCGCGCCCGCTCCCCGGCCTCGGCGGGGGAGCGGGTACAGGCGCCTCGACGCTCTTCGTGATCAGGGTCATCGGGCCTCCCGGCGCGACCTGCCGCGCCCGCTCCCCGGCCTCGGCGGGAGTGCGGGTACAGGCGCCTCGACGGCCTCGGTGGTCAGGGTCATCGGGTGCCCGCCACGTCACCGCGTGCCCCGGGCGAGCGGCCCGGTTCCGTTCGCGGACGGCTCGGGTCCCGGTACGGGCGGCCCGGACGGCCGGCTCGGGCAGCGCCCGGGTGGCCGGCCACGACGTGACCGCCGAGGCGGCCTCGGTACGGGAGAAGATCGGCTACGTCGGCCAGGCGGGCGGCGTGA
>NZ_JBEXUE010000756.1:0-3172 GCF_040614275.1 Streptosporangium sp. NPDC006013 | reverse complement strand
GCCGGGAGCACTGCTGTCGGTGCTGGGCATGACCGCGGTCGTCCATGCGAGGCGGTACTGCTCGGTGGCGCCGCGCGGATCACCGGAGCGCAGGGCCAGCTCGCCCAGGTAGTGACGGCAGTAGGCGATGTCGTCGGGGGAGAAGGCGTCGTCAAGGGCGTGCTCCAGCATGCGGCGTGCCGTAGTGCGATCCCCGCGGAGTTCGGCGTCGTAGGAGGCCCGGGTGAAGGCCGCGACACCGGGGCGCAACTCCATCATCCTGCTGATCGCCCGGGTGGCCTCGTCGTAGCGGCCGAGCTGGGTGTAGGCGTCGGCCAGCACCGCCTGGGCGCCTTGGCCGTAGGGATTGGCGGTCTGTGACAGCTTGGCCAGTCGTACGGCCTCGGTGAAGTCGTGCCGACCGGCGGCGAGCGCTGCCTGGCCGGTCAGCGCGGCGAAATTGCCGGGGCTCAGCGCGGCGGAGCGGGCCAGCGCCTGCTCGGCCTTCGGATAGAAGGACGGGTCGGCGCTCAGGCGTGCCTGCTGGATGTAGGCGGAGCCGAGCCGCGCCCAGGCCTGGTGGTCATCGGGCAGCCGCCGCAGCCGGGCGGTCAGCGCCTGGATCGCGCTCTTGAGGGAGCCGGCCGAGACCGGGATCTCGGCCGACTGCCGGGGCGGTGCGGTGGCGGGTGACGGCGTTCGATCGCCGGGGATCAGGGCCGCCCCCGCGGTCAGTGCCGTCGCCAGGCCCAGCACGCCCACGGCGATCCGTGCTCTTACGGATGTCTTCACGGTGGTTACCCCCAGGGCCGGGTGCGGGACCCGGGCAGGCCGGGTCCCGCACGGTCGGATCAGCTCGCGTTGACCGATGTGTTGCCGGGCAGCGGGATGTAGGGGAACCGGGTGCCGAACGGCTTGTCGTTCCGGTCCACCTTGTCGCCGGCGGCCAGCGCGTCGACGAGCTTGCCGCTCTGGGCGGCGCCGGCCATCGCCTGCAGGGCGATGTCGATCACGTCGTCCCCGAGGCGGCGGCCGTTCGGGAAGCCCTGCAGGTCGCCGGCGAGCACGCCGAGCCGGTTCGGGTTCGCGGTGGGCGCGACGGCCATGTTCAGCCGCAGCATCTCCGCCGGGCGCAACCTGCCCGCGTCCTTGTTGAGACTCTGCGAGTTGAGGTCGGCCTTGATCGGGCCGTTGGCCTTGGCGATGCCGGTCAGGAAGATCTCGACCAGGTCGGCCCGGGGGGTCTTCGGCGCCTTGAGGCCGTAGATGGCCTCAAGAAGCTTGGGCACCTCCGGGTTGGTGACGCGCTTGACGACGGCCGGAACGTCGGCGTCCTTGTGCGGGGGCAGCGCGTTGAAGGCGTCCTTCAGTCCGGCCGGGACCACGACCTCGTTGACCAGCGGCTGGCCCAGCCGGGAGACCTGGACGTAGCCCTGGGGGCTCCACTTGTCCACGGTGGACCAGACGCCGATGACCGGGTTGCGGCCGGCGTCGCCCTTCAGGGCGACCTCGTCCTTGGGCACCTGCAGGGCCAGGCTGTGCACGTTGTAGCCCCCGAGGGTGTCCTGGCCGACCTCGGACAGGTCGCCGCCGTAGAGCAGGTCGAAGACCCGCAGGTCGGCGAAGAACGCCTCGTCGGCCTGGCCGGCGAACGCCTTCCCGCCGCCGGGCAGGTTCTTGATCGACTGGGTGCGCAGCGAGGCGTAGTCGGGCATCGAGGCCGGGCCGGTGTTGCTCGGGGCCACCACGCCGTCCTTGACCAGGGTCCGCGTTCCTCGATGGGTGATCTTCTTGACCGTGTAGCGCTGCCTGAACAGCAGGTTCTTGTCGTTCAGCGAGGTGACAGGGCCGTTGTCGTACAGGAAGGTGCCCGTGCCGCGCCTGTCCTCGTCACGGAACGTCCACTGGTAGACGGTGTCGGGCTGTGCGTCGCCATCACTGTCGATCTTGATGTTGTAGCGTGACCCGGCGTCGAACTGGTAGAAGTTCGGCCCGCCGTTCGGCTCCTCGAACGGGATGAAGTTCGCCATCAGGGTGACGGTGTCGGGCCTGTCCGGGCTGACGAACGCGTACACGTCGGTGTTGTCGTTGCGCGGGTCACCCGCGATCATGGGCGCCTCGCGGTGCGAGGACGCCGCGCCGGTCTCTGCTCTGAGCAGGGCGAGGGAGGAGGCGGTGAGTACTCCCGCGACGCCGATGCCGATCAGGGCGCGCCGACTGATTCGGAGCTCCATGTTTCGTTGGTCCTTTCGGCCGCCGGTCACGCCTGTGACCGGCCCATGAGGGCTGGGGGAGGCATCCGGTCAGGTTCTTCTCCCCTGCGCCGTATTCGTCGCCGGACCGCCCTCGGATTGGTCGATTTTTTCGGGCCGTGGACCATCCCTGATTTCGCTTGTTGAGGCGCTGGTATGCCACTGGTTCGGCGTACCGACCCATGCCACGCTGTCGACGATGTGAACGGTGGCGTCATGGGCCGAGCCGACGACACGACCACCCCGCCAGGGCGGTCGGCGGGGTGGTCGTACGGGGGCGCCGTCGTGCTCAGGTGGCGGGCAGGTCGACCAGGAGCAGGGGCCGGGTGGTGGGCTGGGCCGAGCCGCCTTCGGGCTCGATGGTGACGCCGAGCTGGGTGGTGGCGGCGAAGGGGGTGGTGACGACGAGCGGGGTACGGCCGGAGTCGTCGGGGCGCATCAGCCCGGCCGAGCGGATGCCCGTGGGGCCGATCTGCCAGAGCTGGTAGGTACGGCTGTCGGGCAGGGCGGCCAACCCACTGGCCAGGAACACCATTTCTCCCTCGGCGCGGGAGAACACCACGGTGGCGGTGCCGCCCCGCTGCGCGGTCGCGGTGAGGGTACGGGCATCAGGCGCGGCCAGGACGGCGGAGATCCGCCGGTCGCGCTGCTGGATCTGCTCCAGCTGATCCTGGGCGCGGACGGCGACCAGACCCAGCGAAACGGCGGCGGCCAGTCCGGCCGCGGCCAGTCCGACGGCCAGGCGGGGCCACCACGGGGCCTTCCTCATCGCGCCGGGTGCGTACGCGATGAGGGAGGGCGGCAGCTGACGGACCTGATCTATCTGGGTCATCACCTGCTCGCGCAGTCCCGGCGGCGGGTCGGTGGCCGTGGCACGGCCCCGCAGGCGTGCACGAGCTTGGCCCCGGTCCTCCTGGCCCGCTCGTGATGGCGGATGAACA
>NZ_JBEXUE010000755.1:0-3177 GCF_040614275.1 Streptosporangium sp. NPDC006013 | reverse complement strand
GTGGGGCATTCGGTTGGGGAGTTGTCGGCGGCTCATGTGGCGGGGGTGTGGTCGCTGGCGGATGCGGCCAGGGTGGTGGCGGCGCGGGGCCGGTTGATGCAGGCGTTGCCGGCTGGTGGGGCGATGGCCGCGATCGAGGCGACCGAACAGGAGGTGCTCGACAGCCTGGCGGAGTTGGACGAGGCGACTTCAGAGGCTTCGGAGGCGGCCGGTGGGGTGGTGGCCGCGATCGAGGGGCTGGGTGCTCCGGCGGGGCCGGGCGAGGTGCGGACGGGCACTTCGAGCGACTTCGGGGTGGGGGTCACGGTCGCCGACGGTCCGTTGGTGGTCTCTGGAGATGAGGACCTTTCGGGCGACTCCCATCGGACCTGGTCGGGCAGGGTGGGGATCGCGGCCGTCAACGGGCCCTCCTCGGTGGTGGTCTCTGGAGATGAGGACCTGGTTTCAGCTGTGGTGGCCGACTTCACCGGGCGGGGACGGCGGAGCAGGCGGCTGACGGTCAGTCATGCGTTTCACTCGGTGCGGATGGAGCCGATGCTGGCGGAGTTCCGGCGGGTGCTGGAGGCGGTGAGGTTCGCCGAGCCGCGGATCGCGCTGGTGTCGACGTTGACCGGGCAGGTGGCGACCGGCCGGGAGCTGAGCGATCCGGCCTACTGGACGCGGCAGGTAAGAGAGCCGGTCCGGTTCGCCGACGCGGTGACCACCCTCGATGCGGCGGGGGTGACGACGTTCCTGGAGCTGGGTCCTGACGGGGTGCTGTCGGCGATGGCACGGCAGTCGCTGCCGGAGCGCCCCGACGCCGAGCCACATGTGCTGGCCCCCCTGCTGCGCAAGGACCGGCCCGAAGAGGTGAGCGCGCTACTGGCACTCGGGCAGGCCCACATCCATGGCAGCCCGATCGACTGGGAGGCGGTCTTCCCCGGCGCGAGCAAGGTCGACCTCCCCACCTACGCCTTCCAGCGACAGCGCTACTGGCTCGACGCCTCGCCGGCGGGCGCGGCGGACGCCTCGGGGCTGGGATTCGGGGCGGCCGACCATCCGCTGCTCGGCGGCACGATCGGGCTTGCGGATGCCGACGCCGTACTCCTGACCGGTCGTCTGTCGCTGCGGTCGCATCCCTGGCTCGCCGACCACGCGGTCGCGGGTACGGTCGTGGTTCCCGGCACCGCCTTCGTCGAACTCGCGATCAGAGCCGGTGACGAGGTCGGCGCGGAGGCGCTTGACGAGCTGGTGATCGAGACCCCTCTCCTGCTTCCGGAGAGCGGCGCGGTGCACATCCAGGTGTCGGCCGGTGCCCCGGACGGTGAGGGTGGCCGCGCCGTCGCCGTCCATTCCCGCCCCGAGGGCGCACCGGCAGGCGCCGAATGGGTCAAGCACGCGGGCGGCCGTGTCGTCCCCGGCTCGGGGCAGAACCCGTTCAGTCTGGCTGCGTGGCCTCCCGCCGACGCCGCGGCGCTCGATGTCACGGACTTCTACGACACCCTGGCCGGAGCCGGTCTGGACTACGGCCCCGCGTTCCAGGGGGTGAAGGCGGCCTGGCGGCAGGGTGAGGTGCTCTTCGCGGAGGTGTCCCTCGCGGAGGGGGAGCGGGAGGACGCCGCCCGGTTCGGCGTGCATCCCGCCCTGCTCGACGCCGCTCTGCACGTCGCGGCGCATGACGCCCTGCCGACCACCCCGGCCGGCGGCAACCGGCTGCCCTTCGCCTGGCGGGGCGTCCGCCTGCACGCCTCCGGCGCGTCCGAGGTCCGGGTGCGGCTCGCGCCGACCGGCCCGCAGGATTGGACGGTCCAGGTGGCGGACGCCACGGGAGCGCCCGTCGCATCCGTCGAGGGGCTGCGTTCCCGCCTGATCGAGGCGGGCCGGCTGCGCGAGGCGCGATCGGCGTCGCGCGACTCGCTCTTCCAGATCGGCTGGGTCGAGCCGCCCACCGTCGATCCCACTGTCGATCCCACTGTCGATCCCGCCGACGCGGATGTCACCGACGTCGTCGTCATCTCCGGCGATGCCGGCCCGGATCCGTCGGCGGGCGTGGTGCCCGCCGTCCACGAGGTGACGAACCGGGTACTGGCCGAGCTACGGCGATGGCTGGGGGAGGAGCGCGCCGGTTCCGCCCGCGCGGTCGTGGTCACCAGGAACGCGGTGGCCTCCTCCGAGGAGGAGACCGTCGATCCGCGTGCGGCCGCCGTGTGGGGACTCGTGCGCTCGGCCCAGTCGGAGCAGCCGGGGCGGATCGTCCTGGTCGACGGTGACCGCGACCTCAGCGCGGAGACCGTTCGCCGGCTGGCCGCCGGTGAGCCGCAGCTGGCGGTACGGGGAGATCGGATCCTGGTGCCGCGCCTGGTCCGGGCGACGGGCGGCCCGGCCATCGGAGCCGCGCCTCTGAACCCGGAAGGGACCGTGCTGATCACCGGCGGCACAGGAGGGCTCGGTGGCCTGCTCGCCCGGCACGTCGTGACCGGGCACGGTGCTCGGCACCTGATCCTCGCCAGCCGCCGTGGCGATCAGGCTCCCGGCGCGGCCGAGCTACGGGCCGAGCTGGCCGGGCTCGGTGCCCGCGTCGACATCGTGGCGGGGGACGTTGCCGATCGGGCGTTCCTGGAGGAGGTTCTCACGGCGATTCCGGCGGAGCATCCGCTGACCGCCGTCGTGCACACCGCGGGTGTCGTCGACGACGGTGTGATCGCCTCGCTCACCGCCGAGCGCGTCGACGCGGTGCTCCGTCCCAAGGTCGACGCGGCCTGGCATCTCCACGACCTGACGAAGGAGCTCGATCTGGCGTGGTTCGTGCTGTACTCCTCGATCGCCGGGGTCCTGGGCAGTGCGGGGCAGGCGAGCTACGCGGCGGCCGGCACCTTCCTCGACGCCCTCGCGGAGCACCGTCGCGGCGCGGGCCTGCCCGCGCTCTCCCTGGACTGGGGCCTGTGGGCGCAGAGCACCGGCGTCACCGCGCACCTGACCGACGTCGACCGGGCACGGGCCGCGCGCGGCGGGGTCCGGCCGCTGCCCACCGCCGAGGGGCTGGAGCTGTTCGACGCCGCGCTGCGGCTCGGCCCCGCCGTTCTGGTCCCCGCCCTGCTCGACCTGCCCGCGATGCGTGCCGCGGGTGCTGACGAAGGGGTGAGGACGACGGACGGGAACCCGCGGCCCAAGGCACGAGACCTGAACCAGGTGATCCGC
>NZ_JBEXUE010000754.1:0-3181 GCF_040614275.1 Streptosporangium sp. NPDC006013 | reverse complement strand
AGAGCGCGCCCGACGGCATGCCGTGGGGCGACGGCGAGCGTAAGATGGTGCCCTACCACCGCGAGCACGGGCACCGATCGGGTGTGACCGGTCACGCCATGTCCCAGAGCAGGCGGTAGTAGGCGATGCGTTCCGGGTCTGGGGCGATCCCGTATGCGTCGTACACGATGCCGTCGTACCCCGGGCCGTGGTTCCACTCCGTGCTCCACGCGGCCACCGCGAGGTCCGCCCACCGGTCGGCCACCCCGAGCGAGCCCAGGTCGACGTGCGCGGCGAACATGCCGTCGTCGCGCAGCAGGGTGTTGGGGGCGCACGCGTCCCCGTGGCAGACGACGAGGCGGTCGATCGCGGGCGGATCGCCGATTCGCGCCCGGGCTTCGGCGAGTTCCAGGTGCCGGTGCTCGGGGAACCAGTCGGCCGGTCCCTCCCCGCCGGTGATGCGCTCGTCGGCGCGGGTGAGCCGTCGATCGATGGCCCAGTCGAACGGGCACTGCTCCACGGGCAGGGCGTCGTGGAGCAGGCGCAGCCCTCGGCCGATCGCGGCCGCCGCGGTCGCCGGGTCGGCGATCCACCGGGGATCCACCGCCGAGCGGCCGGGGACCGCCGCCGTGACCAGCCACGTGCCGTCGGTGTCCGTGCCGTGTTCGATGACCCGCGGCACGGTCACCCAGCGCCGCGCCCAGGCCAGGCGCTCCGCCTCGCCGGGGAGATCGATCTCCGGAGTGCCGGCGGCGACCCACTTGACGTACCTGACGCCGTCACGCCCGTCTTCGAGGCGGAAGGTCAGGCCGCCGAGTTCGTTGCGCCACACCGGGGTGACGGTGTCGCGGCCGGCGAGCGCCGCGACGACGTCGGGGACGGGCACGGGACCGATCGGGACCTCGGAGATGACAGGGCGGCTCATGAAGACAGGATCCTCCCAGGGAGGCGGCGCCGACGACAAGCGGATTTCCGAGCCCGAAGCCGCGCGGCCTCGACGGCCGGGTGTTCATGAGTCCCGAGGCGACCGGGACGGACGCGCACTCGCACCCCGGCAGCACCGCCCCCGCCACCCCGGCGACCGGCACGGCCACGGCCGGGTTGGCGGGCAGCGCCCTGGTCCAGAACGACGCCGGGACGAACGCGGTGATCGCCGCCGACAGCGCCACCCCGAAGACCAGAAACGGCAGCGCCTGCACACAGATCGCCACGAAGATCGTGGACCAGGGCCTGCAGTGCGGGCGCCGTCAGGTGCGGCGCCAACGTGAATCGGCCCACCACCAGCAGCACGATGACGAGCGTGAACCCCCATGGCAGAGCGCTTCTCGCGGACCCCGCGCGTCCCCAGGAGTCAGGGGGAGCGGGCTGTCGTCATCGGTCCACACGCTCCGCTCAGGTCGTCCCAGTGCTCCCGACGGAATCCTGATCTCTGAGCTTGGACTTGCCACCTGGGCTCGGGTCACGTACTTGGCCAGGGGGAAAGCCATGAGTCGTCCGAACGGCCGCGAGCGGTGCGGTCAGTCGTGCTGCTCCCCGCCGAGGCCGAGTTCCTGGGCGACGCCTTCCATGTTCTCGTAGGTGCGATCGGGCAGCGACCGGATGGCCGAGAGCACCTCGTCGGGTGCCGACTGGGCGCGCGCCCGCTCCAGTAAAGTCTCGCGATCGGCCGGAAACGCGTGCGTGCCGCTGATCCAGGTGGCCAGGTCGCTTCGGCTGTCCATCTCCTGCGCGCTCAACCCTTCGGGTGAGCCTGGCTGGTGCGCACGATCGGTGCCCAGTTTTTGCCTGTCGTTGGCGTTGTCCCGTTCCATCCGCTGTTCCCCTCGTGCGTTGTGACAGGGGGCATACCCGCCTTACGCTGGGCAAACATCTCCGCCACCTCGAAGCTCCCTCGCGACTCGGCAAGCTGGACTCGTGGGACGGTGGCGGCTCGTGTTTCTCCGGGAAACGGCGGACATAAATTCAATATTCAGCATGAAACGAATAACCTGCTCACAGTAATCCGCTGTGCGGACGGGCCGCCCCGTGGGGCGGGGGAGAGGAAGAAAAAGCGTCGTCGTGCCCGGCCGGGCCTGCTGGCCTGGAAATACGCCTCAGGAGTGCGCGCCGCCGCGATCCGCCGAGAAAGGCAGCTCTTTCCGAATCAATCGGACTTCCGCCGGAACAATTTCAACAGCGGGCGTCGCCGACCTCGTTTCGCCCGGCACAGAACGCGATGGTCAAGGCCGTCCCGGCTTTCCGTCGTTTCGTGATGGGAAGGGCGCGGTTGCTCGCCCGGACCTTTGCCGGGGTTCCCGCGGAAAGATCGGTGACCTGTGCGGAGCGGGAGGCCCGTAGCCTCCGTCCTTTGGCGTCGAGGTGCCCGTCGGCCTCCGCCCGAACCCGGCCGCCCGGCGGTTCCGGCGGCGGTGTCACGAAAGGGCATGCGCACCGAACGCAATCCGTTTACAAAACGAGCCTGTGACGGCATCCTCGGATACAAACAAAACCTCCTTGGTCGCGCCGTGAAGCCGAGGAGGCCCGAAGGTCGTGCCAGAGATAAGCCCCAGCCTGGAGTTCCAGGTGCCTCACATTCAAAGCGGTCCGCAGCCGGTATTTCCAGTGCGTTCATCGGATAAGTGCGAGACGAGCAGCCCATGGATATTGAGATTTCCGTTTCCGAACCGGGTTCGGTAGACGCCGCGAACGATCTGTACGAATGGCTGGTTGAGGAACCCGAGCTCGCGGGCCGGGTTCGCTCCCTTGGGGCCCCGCCGGTCCCGGGCACCCTCGGGCCTTTGACCGAGGCGCTGCGGATCGCGCTCGAACCGGGTGGAGCGGTGATGGTGCTGGCCACCCTGGTGGTCGCCTGGCTGCGATACCGGACGGGCAAGGTGACGATCACGATCGTCACCAAGGGCGGGGAGTCCAGAGTCGACGTGCTCGCGGAACGGGTGAAGGCCCTCGACGCGGCGGGCACCCAGGCGCTGGTGTCGGAGGTCGTCCGAGCCGTCGAGGGCCAGATGCCTGACGAGGGAGGTGCCTAGGATGCCGGGCATGCTCACCGGCCCCGGCTCCCGGGCCCTGCTGGTCGGATCCTCCACGCACTCTCCCGACTCGATCCTCCAGTCGGCGGGCACGAGGTCGGTTCCGGCCCTCACCGGCAGGGGACCGGCCCCGGCGCCGCGCCCGCCGGTCCGGCCGCTCCGGGATCTCGCGTCCG
>NZ_JBEXUE010000753.1:0-3185 GCF_040614275.1 Streptosporangium sp. NPDC006013 | reverse complement strand
TCGTTGGTGCCGTCACCGGTCATCGCGACCAGCCGGCCGCCCTCCTGCTCCGACCTGATCAGCGCGAGCTTGTCCTCGGGAGTCGCCTCGGCCAGGAAGTCGTCCACCCCGGCCTCGTCGGCGATCGCCTTGGCGGTGAGCGGGTTGTCACCGGTGATCATGACGGTGCGGATGCCCATCCGGCGCATCTCGTCGAACCGCTCGCGCATGCCCTGCTTGACGACGTCCTTGAGATGAATGACCCCCAGCACCCGCGCCTTACCGTCGGCGATCTCACCGACGACCAGCGGGGTGCCACCCGAGGCCGAGATGCCGTCGACCAGGTGGCCGACCTCCTCGGTCGCGCGGCCGCCGTTCTCCCGTATCCACTTCATGACGGCCGTCGCCGCGCCCTTACGCACCTGCCGGCCGTCGACGTTGACCCCCGACATGCGGGTCTGGGCGGTGAATTCCACCCACTCGGCGTGGGCGAGCTCACCTGGCTGACGTTCGCGCAGGCCGTACGCCTGCTTGGCGTAGACCACGATCGAGCGGCCCTCAGGCGTCTCGTCGGCGAGGCTCGCAAGCTGCGCGGCAGCGGCCAGGTCGTCGGCGGAGATCCCCGAGGCGGGCTGGAACTCCGATGCCTGCCTGTTGCCCAGCGTGATCGTGCCGGTCTTGTCGAGTAGCAGGGTGCTGACGTCTCCTGCCGCCTCGACCGCACGGCCGGACATGGCCAGGACGTTGCGCTGGACCAGCCGGTCCATGCCCGCGATACCGATGGCCGACAGCAGCGCGCCGATCGTGGTCGGGATGAGGCAGACCAGCAGCGAGACCAGCACGACGCCGGTGACACCGTCGCCCGTCAGGGCGAGAGAGTCGGCGATGCCGGGGTTGACGTTCTTGGCGTAGATCGCCATCGGCTGCATGGTGACGGTGGCGACCAGGAAGATGATCGTCAAAGCGGCCAGCAGGATGTTCAGCGCGATCTCGTTGGGCGTCTTCTGCCGGTCGGCACCCTCGACCAGGGCGATCATCCGGTCGATGAAGCTCTCGCCCGGCTTCTGGGTGACGCGGACGATGATCCGGTCGGACAACACCCTGGTGCCGCCGGTCACCGCCGAGCGGTCACCACCCGATTCGCGGATCACGGGTGCGGACTCGCCGGTGATGGCCGACTCGTCGACCGAGGCGATGCCCTCGATCACGTCACCGTCGCCGGGGATGATCTCCCCGGCTTCGACGATCACGTGATCACCCTGCTTGAGCTCCGGCGCGCCGACGGTGTCCCACGAGGACACGTTCGCGCCCGGCGCCCAGCCGGAGAGGCGGCGGGCGGTGGTGTCGCGCTTGGCGGCACGGAGCGTGGCGGCCTGCGCCTTTCCACGGCCCTCCGCGACGGCCTCGGCGAGGTTGGCGAAGACCACCGTCAGCCACAGCCAGACGGCGATGGCCCAGGCGAAGAACGACGACTCGCCGGTGGCGGCGAGGACTGTGGTGGCCAGCGCGCCGATCTCCACGATCAGCATCACCGGGTTGCGCCACAGCGAGACCGGGTTCAGCTTCTTCAACGCGTCGGGCAGTGACTTGATCAACTGCTTGGGGTCGAGCAGACCACCGCCGACCCTGCCGTTCTTCTGCGGCGTCGGCGCCTGTCCCGGCGCCTCGAGCACTGGGGTGGACATTAGCTGATTCCTTCTGCGAGCGGGCCCAGCGCCAGGGCCGGGAGAAAGGTCAGGGCGACCAGGATGATCGTGACGCCGACCACCATGCCGACGAACTGCGGCCGGTGGGTGGGCAGCGTGCCTGCGGACTCGGGAACCGGGGCCTGCCTGGCCAGCGATCCGGCCAGGGCCAGCACGAAGATGATCGGCAGGAAGCGGCCGAGCACCATGCACAGGCCGAGCGCCACGTCGTACCACGGCGTGTTGACCGTGACGCCGCCGAACGCGGAGCCGTTGTTGTTCGAGGCGCTGGTGAAGGCGTAGAGGATCTCGGAGAACCCGTGTGGGCCGCTGTTCAGCATGGCCGCCAGACCCGCTTCGTTGCCCATGGCGACAGCCGTACCGACGAGCACGAGGGTCGGGGTGACCAGGAAGTACATCGAGGCCAGCTTGATCTCGCGGGCGCCGATCTTCTTGCCCAGGTATTCGGGGGTACGGCCGACCATGAGCCCGGCCACGAAGACCGTGATCACGGCCAGCACGAGCATGCCGTACAGGCCCGCTCCCACGCCGCCGGGCGCGACCTCGCCCAGCATCATGTTGAACAACGTCATCATGCCGCCGAGCGGGGTGTAGGAGTCGTGGAAGGAGTTGACCGCGCCGGTGCTCGTGAGAGTCGTCGCCGCGGCGAACGTCGCGGAGTTGGAGACGCCGAACCTGACGTCCTTGCCCTCCATCGCCGAGCCGACGGCCTGCGGCACGGTGGCGTTGGCGCCCAGTTCGAAGACGTTGGTCAGCGCGACACTGGTGATGGCGATGGTCGCCATCACGGCGAGGATCGCGTAACCCTGCCTGACCTGGCCGACCAGCTTGCCGAAGGTGCGCGGCATGGCGAACGGGATGAGCAGGATCAGGAAGATCTCGAACCAGTTGGTCCAGCTGGTGGCGTTCTCGAACGGGTGCGCCGAGTTGGTGTTGTAGAAGCCGCCGCCGTTGGTGCCGAGCTCCTTGATGACCTCCTGGCTGGCCACCGGACCGCCGGTGATCGACTGGGTGCCGCCGGCCAGGGTGCTCAGCTCATGCGGGGAGGAGAGGTTCTGCACCAGACCGCCGGCCACCAGCACCAGTGCGCCGACGAAGGCGATGGGCAGCAGGATACGGACCGTGCCGCGCACCAGGTCGACCCAGAAGTTGCCGATGGTGTCAGCCCGGTTGCGGGCGAAGCCGCGCACCAGCGCGATCGCCACCGCCATGCCGACGGAGGCGGACACGAAGTTCTGTACGGCCAGCGCGGCCATCTGCACCAGGTGGCCCATGGTGGACTCACCCGAGTAGGCCTGCCAGTTGGTGTTGGTGACGAAGCTGATCGCGGTGTTCCATGCGATGTGGTCGGGCACCGGGTCGAAGCCAAGTGACAACCACAACTTGTCCTGCAAGCGCTGCATGCCGTACACGAACAGGATCGACACGACGGAGAACGCCAGCACGCTGCGGGCGTAGACACCCCACCGCTGCTCGGCGTCCGGGCGGCCGCCCAGCAGG
>NZ_JBEXUE010000752.1:0-3187 GCF_040614275.1 Streptosporangium sp. NPDC006013 | reverse complement strand
AGCCCGTTCAGCACCGCGCGCGGCAGGTCCTCGGGCGCGTAGCAGGCCAGCACTCGCAGCGCGTGGATCGCCAGGGCCGGACAGATGCGGACGGCCTCCCGGACGTCCTCCTGTAGCCCGGGTTCCGGGCTGTCTTGCAGGAGCACGACGATGCCGTCGGCGTCGCGCTGGTCGAACACCTCAGGTGAGCTGAGTACGCATTGCCCCGAGCCGATGCAGGCGTCTTGGTCGATGGTGATCTTCATACGTTTCTCCTTGTGTGATTTACCAGGTAACGGGCAGTTCGCGCACCCCGTAGAAGACCGCGTTCTCCTTGAACGTCAGTTGTTCCAGCGGTACGGCCAGGGCCAGTGTGGGGATGCGTCGATACAGGGTGCTGTAGACGACTTGCAGTTCCACTCGGGCGAGTGGCCGGCCCAGACACTGGTGGGCGCCGAAACCAAAGGCGACATGGTGGCGGGCCTTGCGGTGGACATCGAGGGTGTCGGGGTCGGGGAAGGCCGAGGGGTCCCGGTTGGCGATGCTTTTCACCACGATGATGCCTTCGCCTTTGCGGATGAGCTGGCCGCCGATCTCGAGGTCTTCTCGCGCGACGCGGCGGGCTTCGGTATGGGTGATGGAGAGGTAGCGCAGGAGCTCTTCTGCGGCGTTGGCCACCAGTGCGGGGTCGCCGGCGTCGCGGACCGCGCTCAACTGGTCCGGGTGCGCCAGCAGCGCGGTCGTGCCCAGCGCGATCATGGTCGCGGTGGTGTCGTGCCCGGCCACCAGAAGGAGTTGACCGGCCGTGGCGATCTCACGCCGGGTCATCGCGCCGGTCCGGTACTGCTCGACGGCCAGCCTGCTGAACACGTCGTCGCCCGGCTCGGCATTCTTCTTGTCCACCAGCTCCTCCAGGTAGGCATTCAGTTCCTCGCTGGCGGCCATGGCCTGTTCAGGGTCGGGTTCGTCCATGACGAGCGTGCGGGACACTCGGTGGAAGAGGTCGCGGGCGGTATAGGGCGCGCCCAGCAGTTCGCAGATCACCAGTGAGGGAACCGGCAGCGCGAATGCCTCCACCAGGTCCACCGGATTCGGGCCAGCGAGCATCTCATCGATGAGGTCATCGACGATCCGTTGGATCCGGGGCCGCAACGCCTCCATCCTTCTGATCATGAAGTCCGAGGTCAGTAGCCGTCGCTGGGTGGTGTGCTCCGGCGAATCCATCTGCATCAGCGTCTTCATGTGTGCGTCGCGTGCCTTGCTCACCGCGTTGGTGTGCGGGAATCCGGGTTGCGCCACGTCGACGCTGACACGCGGATCAGCGAGCAGCGCACGCACATCCGCATAGCGGGTCACCATCCACGGAGTGCTGCCATCCCACAGCCTCACTCGTGAAACCGGCGCGTCTTCGAGTCGTCGGCTCAACTCCGGCGACGGGTCGAAGGGACACCCCGTCGCACGGGTCATCGGAAACGTCGGCATCTCTGGCAGGGCGTCAGCCATGGCATCTCCTCGCATCGAATGCGGTCATTGGGGGATCTCGGGCACGTGGCTAACAGGTGATCGAAAGCCCGAGCCGGACATTTCAGCCCCGAGGGGTGGACGTCGTGTCGGTGGATCGCGAGTCACGAGCCCCGTTGGAGCGGAGTGTGGTCGGCTGGCTCGGCGGGCTCCGGGCGGCTTGAACGGTTCGCCGCGCGTGCGGTGATGGCGCCGATCGCGCAGATGATCGCGAATCCGAACAGTAGGTACCGTGCCGAGTCGAGTATCGACGGGTCGCCGAGGTTGACCAGGACTCCGGCCACGGCTGTGCCGAACGCGATCGACAGGCTCGTCACGGTGGCGATCGCCGCGGCGGCCCTGCGTCCTTCCTCTGGATCCTGGGTGCTGGACATGGCGGCCACGGACAGGTGCGGGTAGGCCAGGCCGATGCCGGAACCCGCGATGAACAACACCGGTACCCAGATGAGTACCAGCCAGGTCGGCGTGTCCTCGCGCTGCAGCAGCCCCTGGAGGAGGAATCCGGACGCCAGGAGCAGCGGGCCGATGATGCGCAAACGGCGTACCGTGCGCTCCCTGGTGGCCGATGAGCTGCCGAGCTGGGTCAATGACCAGCCGAGCGAGACGGCCGCCCCGAACAGGCCGGCCGCGAGCGGGGACAGCCCGCCCAACTGCTGGCCGAACAGTGGGACGAACGACTCGACCGCGACACCGAAGGCCAGTAGCCCGAGCGTCAGGTAGATCCATTTCAGTGGTGAGCCGGCCTGGTAGGTCGTGCGCGGGAAGACCCGTAGCTCGCTGCGCCGCTCGTAGGCGACGAAGACGGCCACCAGCAGCAGTGCCACCACGATGCCGCCCGCCATCGCCATGGTGCCGGGCAGCACTCCCGCCAGGCTGACAGCCGCAGTGGCCGCCGTGACCAGCAGCAGCGACACGGCCGGGACCGGCGCCCGCGCGTCGCTGCGTTCGCCGCGCGGCAGCACCCGAGGCACGACCGCGCAGCACGCCGCCGCGATCACCGCCATCGCCACGAACGCCAGGCGCCACGAGCCGAACTGGGCGAACAGGCCGCCGAGCGCCGGGCCGACGAAGTTGCCGACGCCGTACATCGCCGACATCAGGGCGTTGCCGCGGGTCCACAGTCGGCGCGGCAGGGCCGAGCGGATGACGGCGAACCCCAGCCCGGACAGCACCCCCGCCCCGAATCCCTGGACGCCGCGGCCGGCCAGCAGTACCGGCATCGCCGGGCTGGCCGCACAGGCCAGCGAGCCCACCAGGAACACGGCGAAGCCGAGACGGTAGGCGCCGACGTTCCCCCAACGGGCCAGGAGCCGACTGACCAGCATCGTCGCGATCACCATGGCGACGAGGTAGATCGTCATGTTCCACGCGTAGAAGCCGGCGCCGCCGATGTCGGCCACCGCGGTCGGCAGCAGACTCGAGGCCAGGTAGATATTGACCGCACCGACGAGCACGCCGCCCGCCAGCACGATCGCAGCTCCGAGATGTTCGGGGCCCAGCAGTTCCCGCCAGGAAGGCGGGGCGGGAGTTGAATCGGGAATCACGTGGCCATCTCCCTCAGTTCGTCGGGGGCTGCGGTGGGTTCTCCGGGTTCGGACTCGCTAGCCACGGCCATGGAGGCGTTCCGCGCATCGATCCGTCCGCGGCGTGGCCGCCGGCCGCGGGCCTCGATGGCAGGCTCCGCGCC
>NZ_JBEXUE010000751.1:0-3189 GCF_040614275.1 Streptosporangium sp. NPDC006013 | reverse complement strand
GTCCGGTTCGCCGACGCGGTGGGTGTGCTGGACGCGGCGGGGGTGACGACGTTCCTGGAGCTGGGGCCTGACGGGGTGCTGTCGGCGATGGCGCGGCAGGTGTTGTCGCCGGAGCGGGTGGTGGTTCCGGTGTTGCGGCGGGAGCGGTCGGAGGAGGTCTCGGTGGTGACCGCGCTGGGTCATGCGTTCGTGCATGGCAGTCCGATTGATTGGGAGGTGGTCTTTCCCGGTGCGGGCAAGGTGGACCTGCCCACCTACGCCTTCCAGCGACAGCGCTACTGGCTCGACGCCACCCGGCCGGACGGTGGTGAACAGTCGACGGACGCCCGGTTCTGGGAGCTGGTGGAGAGCGCGGATGCCGAGCGACTCGCGGACACCCTCGGTCTCGGCGACGGGGACGCGCGCGGTTCCCTGGACACCGTGCTGCCCGCGATCACGTCGTGGTGGGACCGGAGGCGCGTCCGCTCTTCCACGGACTCCTGGCGCTACCGGGTGGTCTGGAGACAGGTCAGGTGGACTTCGGTGGATCGCCTGTCGGGAACGTGGCTCGTGCTCGTCCCCGAAGGGGCGGCGGCGTGGGCGGAACCCGCCGAGCGCGCCCTGACCGGCAGCGGAGCGGACGTCGTCCGGATCGTCGTGACCGACGCGGATCGGGCGAAGCTCGCCGCCCAGCTGGAGTCGGTGGACCGGGTCGCGGGACTGCTTTCGCTCCTCTCCGCTGCCGAGAACCCCGCTGCCGAGAGCCCTGCTGTTGAGAGCCCTGCTGTTGAGAGCCCTGCTGTTGAGAACGCGACAGAGGAAGCGGCGGACGCGCAGGTCACCGTCCCCTGGGCCTACACGGCGAACGTGGCGCTCCTCCAGGCGATGGACGACGCGGGCCTCGCCGCGCCGCTCTGGTGCGTGACCCGCAACGCGGTCTCCACCGGGCCCACGGACGAGGCGACGGATCCCGCACAGGCGCTCACCTGGGGGCTGGGCACGATCGCGGCGGTCGAGAGTCCCGCGCAGTGGGGCGGCCTGGCCGACCTTCCCAGGACGGTGGACGACCTCCTCTGGGAACGTCTCGCGGGTGTGCTGAGCGCGGAGCCGGCCGGACGGGAGATCGAGGTGGCCGTGCGCAAGTCCGGCCTGTACGCGCGACGCCTGATCCACGCGCCCCTGGCCGAGGGGGGCGTACCGTCGGCCAGGGGCGGGTGGAACCCGGAGGGCACCGTCCTCGTCACCGGTGGGACGGGCGCGCTCGGTGCGCACGTGGCGGCCTGGCTCGCCGGGCGAGAAGCCAGACACCTGCTTCTGGTCAGCAAGCGGGGGGAGGCGGCACCCGGCGCCGTCGAACTCGGGGCACGGCTCGCCGACGTGGGGACCCGGGTCACCTTCGCCGCGGCGGACGTCGGTGACCGGAACGACCTCGCCCGCGTGCTCGCCTCGGTGCCGCCGGAGCATCCGCTGACCGCCGTGGTGCACACGGCTGCCACGCTGGACGACGGTCTGATCGCGGCGCTCACCCCCGAGCGGCTGGACCACGCCCTGCGGGTCAAGGCCGTCGGCGCCCGGCATCTGCACGAGCTGACCCGCGATCTCGACCTGTCCGCCTTCGTGCTGTTCTCCTCGGTCGCCGGTATCTGCGGTGTCGCCGGTCAGGGCAACTACGCGCCGGGAAACGCCTACCTCGACGCGCTCGCCGCGCACCGCCGGGCAGCCGGTCTGCCGGCCACCTCGATCGCCTGGGGACAGTGGGCGGGCGGCGGCATCGTCACCTCCGAGGCGGCCCTGACCCTGGCCAGGAACGGCCTCCGCGGCCTCCCTCCCGAACTCGCCGTCACCGCGCTGGGCCAGGCGCTCGATCACGACGAGTCCCACCTCGTCGTCGCCGACATCGACTGGAAGATCATGTTCGAGCACCGGCAACATCCCCTGGTGAGCGAGCTTCCGGAGATCGTCCAGGCCCGCCGCCAGGCACCCGGGGCCGCTGCCGCACCGACCGGGACGGACGTTTCCGAGCTGGTACGGCAGCTCGCCGATCTGGCGGAGGCGGAGCAGCGCCGGACCCTGCTACGGCTGGTCCGCCTCCAGGTCGCGGCGGTGCAGAGCCACCCGTCCCCCGAGGCGGTCGAGGCCGACAGGAGATTCCGGGACCAGGGATTCGACTCGCTGGCCGCGGTCGAGCTGCGCAACCGGCTCGGCGCGGCGACCGGGCTGCGGCTGCCTCCCTCGATCGTCTTCGACCATCCCACCCCGACGGCTCTGGCCGGCTACCTGCACGCGGAGCTCGTACCGCGCGCCGATGCGACGGCCACGACGATCACATCGATCCTGGCGGGGATCGAGGCGCTGGAAGCGACCCTCTCGAAGGCCTCGGTGAGCGATGCCGAGCGGGAGGTTGCCGCCGCCCGGCTGCGGAGGCTCACCGCGACATGGGGCGACGTGACGCCGCCCGCGGACGCCGTCACGGACGAGTTGTCGTCGGCGAGTGACGACGAACTCGTCGAGTTCATCAGCAGAACGCTTGGAATCTCCTGAACCGCGTGCTTGAGAGGGACAGACGTAAACCATGAGTGAGAACCAGATCAGGCATCTCCTCAAGCGGGTCACCGCCGAGTTGCACGAGACACGGCAGCGCCTCCAGCGCGTACGGGACGATCAGACCGAACCGATGGCGATTGTCGGGATGGCGTGCCGGTTCCCCGGCGGGGTCACCTCGCCGGAGGACCTGTGGCGGCTGGTCGCCGAAGGAGTGGACGCGGTCGGGGAGTTCCCCGATGACCGGGGCTGGGATGTGGAGGGCCTGTACGACCCCGATCCCGACCATCCCGGCACGTCGTACACCCGATACGGCGGCTTTCTGAGTGACGTCGCGGGCTTCGACGCGGAGTTCTTCGGGATCTCGCCGCGCGAGGCGCTGGCGACCGATCCGCAGCAGCGGCTGCTGCTGGAGACCGCCTGGGAGGCGTTCGAGCGGGCCGGAATCGACGTGTTCACCCTGCGGGGCAGCAGGACCGGGGTCTTCGCCGGTATGAACGGTCAGGACTATGCCGCCCGGCTTCCCCAGGTGCCGGAGGCCGTTGACGGCTACCTCAGCATCGGCAACGCGGCGAGCGTGGCGTCGGGCCGGATCGCGTACACGTTCGGGTTCGAGGGGCCCGCGGTCACGGTCGACACGGCGTGCTCGTCCTCGCTGGTCGCCCTGCA
>NZ_JBEXUE010000750.1:0-3208 GCF_040614275.1 Streptosporangium sp. NPDC006013 | reverse complement strand
GCCCGGTGGCCGCCGAGCAGAGCGTGGACGGCGTCGGCGACGCCGAGGGCCAGGCGCTGAACGGCAACCTGAACCAGCTGAAGAAGCTCAAGGCCAAGCACCCCGGCCTCAAGACGCTGATCTCCCTCGGCGGCTGGACCGGCTCGAAGTACTTCTCCGACGCGGTGCTGACCCCGTCCGGACGCGCCAGGCTGGCCTCCTCCTGCATCGATCTGTGGCTCAGGGGCAACCTGCCCGGCACCGCCCCCGGCACCGGAGCGGGCGTGTTCGACGGCATCGACCTCGACTGGGAGTGGCCGGGCTCCTCCGGCAACGAGGGCAACGTCATCCGTCCCGAGGACAAGCGGAACTTCACCCTGTTCGTCACCGAACTGCGCCGCCAGATGAACGAGTTCGACCGGCGCACCGAGCTGACCGCCTTCCTGCCCGCCGCCGCCGCGAAGATCGACGCGGGCTTCGAGGTCCGCGACGTCTTCAAGCAGCTCACCTTCGCCACGGTCCAGGGCTATGACCTGCACGGCTCGTGGGAGAACGTCACCGGCCACAACGGCAACCTGTTCAACGACCGGCGCGACCCCAACCCGGTGAAGTACAGCGTGGACCAGACGGTCCGCGACTACCTCACGCGTGGCGCCCCGGCCAAGAAGATCGTGGTGGGCGTGCCCGCGTACGGTCAGGGCTGGACCGGCGTCACCGGCGGCAGGAACGGCCTGTACGGCACCGCCACCGGTCCCGCGCCGGGCACCTTCGCCGCCGGCAGCGAGGACTACAAGATCCTGGTGAACAAGCCGGGCAAGCGCTACCGCGACCTGCTGACCGGAACCGTGTGGCTCTACGACGGCAACGAGTTCTGGTCCTACGACGACCCGGCCTCGCTGGCCCAGAAGGCGGCCTACATCCGCCTGAAGGGCCTCGGCGGCTCGATGATGTGGTCCATCGACCAGGACGACACCTCGGCGTCGCTCACCTCGGCGCTCTACAGAATCCTGCGCTGAGCGACCCTCTCATACCGGGCGGGGCCGCAGAATCTGGGTCACCTGCGGCCCTGCCCGCACCTTCGTCCCCGGACGCCTAACCGCGCTCGCGGCCCAGCACCCGCTCGGCGACCCTGTCCCACTTCTCCGGGTGGCCCGGGTGGGCGAGCAGGCGGCGCAGCAGGTCTCTGTCACCGTGGTAGGCGCGGAAGGACTCGGTGACCGTGACGCTGCCCTCGGGGCGCGAGACGATCTCGACGGTGTCGCCCCGGCCCAGCTCACCCGGCTCGACCACCCGCAGGTAGGCGCCGACCCGCCCGGCCCGGGTGAAGCTCTTGAGCCAGCCCTGCTCGCCGATCCAGCCGCGGAACACCGAGCACGGCACCCTCGGTCCGGTCACCTCGGCCAGAACCGTGCCCATCCGCCAGCGCTCCCCGATCTTGGCCCCGTTGACGTCGAGCCCCGCTGTCGTGAGGTTCTCCCCGAACATGCCGTCGCGCAGCTCCCGGCCCAGCTCGGCCTGCCACCAGTCATAGTCCTCCCGCGCGTAGGCGTAAAGCGCCTGATCGGAAGAGCCGTGGTGCTCCAGGTCGGCCCTCTCGTCCTGGGCCAGACCGCTCTCCGAGGCCCCGACCCGGCCGCCCACGGGGGTCTTGTCTATCGCGGTGCGCTTGAGACGACCGGCCCACTCCGCGTCGACCGCGCGACCCACGTTCACCGAGACAATGTGCATGACCGGACGGTATCGGAGCCCTCAATCGGAAGGCGAACCGATATCCACCGCTTCTCCATGCCCGGTTCCAAGCCTGGCCGGGCCCTCGGCGTCCTTTACTTCTTGGACTTGTCCACGGAGGACTCGGTGGACAGCGCGGCGACGAACGCCTCCTGGGGCACCTCGACGCGGCCGACCATCTTCATCCGCTTCTTGCCTTCCTTCTGCTTCTCCAGCAGCTTGCGCTTGCGGGAGATGTCGCCGCCGTAGCACTTGGCGAGGACGTCCTTGCGGATGGCACGGATGTTCTCACGGGCGATGACCCGGGCGCCGATGGCCGCCTGGATCGGCACCTCGAACTGCTGCCTGGGGATGAGCTCGCGCAGTTTCTTGGCCATCTCGACGCCGTAGGCGTAGGACTTCTCCCGGTGAACGATGGCGCTGAAGGCGTCCACGGCCTCACCCTGGAGCAGGATGTCGACCTTGACCAGGTCCGACTCCTGCTCGCCCGAGGGCTCGTAGTCCAGCGAGGCGTAGCCGCGCGTACGGGACTTGAGCTGGTCGAAGAAGTCGAAGATGATCTCGCCGAGCGGCATCGTGTAGCGGATCTCGACGCGATCCTCGGACAGGTAGTCCATGCCCTGCAGATTGCCCCGGCGGTTCTGGCAGAGCTCCATGATGGCGCCGATGAACTCCGACGGAACGAGCACCGTCGACTTCACCATCGGCTCGAAGACCTTGTCCACCTTGCCGGTGGGGAACTCCGAGGGGTTGGTGACGACGACCTCCTTACCGTCCTCCATGATCACTCGATAGACCACGTTGGGCGCGGTGGAGATGAGCGAGAGGTTGAACTCGCGCTCCAGCCGCTCGCGGACGATCTCCATGTGGAGCAGGCCGAGGAAGCCACAGCGGAAGCCGAAGCCCAGGGCGGCGGAGGTCTCCGGCTCGTAGACCAGGGCCGCGTCGTTGAGCTGGAGCTTGTCCAGCGCCTCGCGGAGCTCGGGATAGTCGTCACCGTCGATGGGGTACAGACCCGAGAAGACCATGGGCTTGGGGTGCTGGTATCCGCTGAGCGCCTTGGCGGCCGGCCTCGACACGGAGGTCACCGTGTCACCGACCCGCGACTGGCGGACGTCCTTCACACCGGTGATCAGGTAGCCCACCTCACCGACGCCCAGCCCCTGGTCGGCGATCTTCGGTTCGGGCGAGATGACGCCGATCTCAAGCGTCTCGTGGGCCGCGCCGGTGGACATCATCAGGATGCGCTCGCGCTTGCCCAGGTGCCCGTCCATGACCCGGACGTACGTGATCACGCCTCGGTAGGTGTCGTAGACCGAGTCGAAGATCAGCGCGCGGGCGGGCGCGTCGGCGTCGCCGACCGGGGCCGGGATGTTCTCGACCACGTGGTCCAGGAGCTCGCGAACGCCCACACCGGTCTTGCCGGGCCACCGGCGGTGAGCTCGACGCCCGAGGGGGAGACGTCGAGGCGGTAGCCCTCCTCGTCGAGGGACGGATCGTC
>NZ_JBEXUE010000749.1:0-3213 GCF_040614275.1 Streptosporangium sp. NPDC006013 | reverse complement strand
GGGATTCGGAGCTGGTGCGGCGGCTGGCGGGGCTGGGTGAGGCCGAGCAGGTTCGGCTGGTGGTGGAGTTGGTGCGGGCGCAGGCGGCGGTGGTGTTGGGGCATGCCTCGGGGGAGGCTGTCCAGCCCGGACGCGAGTTCCGTGAGCTGGGCTTCGACTCCCTGACCGCGGTGGACCTGCGCAACCGGCTCAACACCACTACGGGGTTGCGGTTGCCGACGACGCTGGTGTTCGACTACCCGACGCCGACCGCGCTGGCGTGGTTCCTGGTGCCGGAGTTGCTGGGTCGGCAGGACCAGGCGGTCGGGTCGGGTGTGGTGGCCGGGCCGAGGGTGTCGGTGGCGGACGATCCGGTGGTGATCGTGGGGATGAGCTGCCGGTTCCCCGGCGGGGTGAACTCGCCGGAGGAGCTGTGGCGGTTGCTGTCCGAGGGGCAGGACGCGATCTCGCCTCTTCCGGCGGATCGGGGTTGGGACACGGGGTTGTTGTCGGGGACGGGTGTCGATGTTCAGGGTGGGTTCCTGGCGGATGTGGCGGGGTTCGACGCGGGGTTCTTCGGGATCTCGCCGCGTGAGGCGCTGGCGATGGACCCGCAGCAGCGGCTGCTGCTGGAGGGGGTGTGGGAGGCGGTCGAGCGGGCCGGGATCGACCCGGTCTCGCTGAAGGGCAGTTCCACCGGGGTGTTCGTGGGTACCAACGGCCAGGACTACACGAGCCTGATCATAAGTACTCAGACGGATGTGCAAGGCCATGGCGTCACCGGTCTCTCGGCCAGCGTGCTGTCGGGCCGGCTGTCCTACATGCTGGGCTTGGAGGGTCCGGCGATGACGGTGGACACGGCGTGTTCATCTTCGCTGGTGGCGCTGCACCTTGCGGCGCAGGCGCTGCGGTCGGGCGAGTGCGGCCTGGCGCTGGTGGGCGGTACGACGGTAATGGCATCACCATTGGGGTTCATCGGCTTCAATGCGCAGGGCGGGATAGCACCCGATGGGCGGTCCAAAGCGTTCTCCGACAGCGCGGACGGTACCGGCTGGTCCGAGGGTGTGGGCATGCTGGTGCTGGAGCGGTTGTCGGATGCGCGCCGTAAGGGGCATGAGGTGCTCGCGGTGGTGCGTGGGTCGGCGGTGAACCAGGACGGTGCGTCCAATGGCCTGACGGCGCCGAACGGTCCTTCGCAGCAGCGGGTGATCCGCCAGGCGCTGGCCGGGGCCGGGCTCTCGGCGTCCGAGGTGGACGCGGTCGAGGCGCACGGCACGGGTACCAAGTTGGGTGACCCGATCGAGGCCCAGGCCCTGCTGGCGACCTATGGCAAGGACCGGCCGGAGGACCGGCCGCTGCTGCTCGGCTCGATCAAGTCGAACCTCGGTCACACCCAGGCCGCCGCGGGTGTGGCGGGTGTGATCAAGATGGTGCTGGCTCTCCGGCATGGGGTGCTGCCCAAGACGCTGCACGTGGACGCGCCGTCGTCGCATGTGGACTGGGCCTCGGGTGCGGTGGAGTTGCTGACCGAGCAGGTCGAGTGGCCGGAGACCGGTCGTCCGCGCCGGGCGGGTGTGTCGTCGTTCGGGATCAGTGGCACCAACGCGCACATCATTCTCGAACAAGGGCCGGAAACGCCGGAAGGAGACATTCCGCAGGACCAGGGTCCTGCCGAGGGTGTGGTGCCGGTGCTGGTGTCGGCGAAGACAGGTCAGGCTTTGCGGGCGCAGGCCGGGCGGCTGGTGTCGTTCCTGGACGGTCAGCCTGGCCTGGGTCTGGCCGATGCAGCGTTCTCGCTGGCCACGACGCGGTCGGCGTTCGAGCATCGGGCCGTGGTGCTGGCCGATGGCCGTGATGGTGTGCTGGCCGGGCTGGGCGCATTGGCCGAGGACCGGCCGAGCGCGGGTGCGGTGCGTGGTGTGGCGGGATCGGAGCCGCAGCTCGCGTTCCTGTTCACCGGTCAGGGTAGTCAGCGGGCGGGGATGGGCCGGGAGCTGTATGACCGTTTCCCGGTGTTCGCGCAGGCGCTGGACGAGGTGATCGCGGAGCTGGACCCGTTGCTTGAGGGGTCGTTGCGGGAGGTGTTGTTCGCCGAGCCGGGGTCGGCCGGGGCGGAGTTGCTGGATCGGACGGGGTGGGCGCAGCCGGCGTTGTTCGCGGTGGAGACGGCGCTGTTCCGGCTGGTCTCCTCGTGGGGGGTGCGGCCGGATGTGCTGGCCGGTCACTCGGTCGGGGAGATCGCGGCGGCGCATGTGGCGGGGGTGCTGTCGCTGGCCGATGCGTGTGCGTTGGTGGCGGGCCGGGCGCGGTTGATGCAGGCGCTTCCTGCCGGTGGGGCGATGGTGGCGGTGGCGGCCTCTGAGGAGGAGGTTGCCGAGTTGCTGGCCGGGCGTGAGGGTGAGGTGTCGGTCGCGGCGGTGAACGGTCCCGCGTCGGTGGTGATCTCCGGGGTGAAGGAGGTGGTCCTTGAGGTGGCCGCCGCCCTGGAGGAGCGCGGGGTGCGGACGAGGCGGTTGAGGGTGTCGCACGCGTTCCATTCGCCGTTGATGGATCCGATGCTGGAGGAGTTCCGTACGCTGGCGAGCAGGCTCAGCTACGGGGCGCCGAGGACTCCGATCGTGTCGACGCTGACCGGGCAGGCGGCCTCGGCCGAGCAGCTGTGCTCGCCGGACTACTGGGTGGAGCAGGTGCGTGGCGCGGTGCGCTTCGCCGACGGGGTGCGTACCCTGCGTGCGCAGGGGGTGCGGGCGTATCTGGAGCTCGGCCCCGACGGGGTGCTGACCGCCATGGCCCAGGACACGCTGACGGCGGATCCGGAGGCGCGTGTGCACGAGGTGCCCACGGTGCTGGTGCCGGTGCTGCGCAAGGGGCGGGACGAGCACGGGGCGGTGATGACGGCGCTGGCCGAGCTGCATGTGCACGGGGTGCCGATGGACTGGCGCTCGGTGCTGCCGGGTGGGCGCCGGGTTGACCTGCCCACCTATCCCTTCGAGCACCAGCGGTTCTGGCCCGAGGGCAGTGCCGGTGCGGGGAATGTTGCGGCGGCGGGATTGGCCACAACGGATCACCCGCTGTTGGGCGCCGCGGTTGGGCTGGCCGATTCCGATGCGGTGGTGCTGACGGGTCGGTTGTCGGTGAGCGCGCAGCCGTGGCTGGCCGATTACGTGGTGGCGGGTTCAGTGGTGGTGCCGGGTTCGGCGTTCGTGGAGCTGGCGGTGCGGGCCGGTGACCAGG
>NZ_JBEXUE010000748.1:0-3227 GCF_040614275.1 Streptosporangium sp. NPDC006013 | reverse complement strand
GCGTGAGCTCGGGAGGGTCGGTCACGCTCCCGCTGGGGGGTGGAGGTGGGTGCGCCAGGGGCGGCGGCCTTTTTTCGAGGCCTGTTCCGTACGATGTCGGCGGTGGCATACGAGTTCGGGACCCGCGCTGTGCGGTGCCGTCGAGGCGGGCCGTTAGCCTTAAGACCGGCCTGACCCCGACATTTCCGAGGGAAGAGTGAGCGTCGAGTGAGTGACCAGATCCCTGAGCCGCCCGAGGTCGCGCGCGAGGTGTTCGCCGGTGACGCCTGGGCCAGGGCGGAGGCGTTCGCGGAACTGCTGGCCGGCCCCGGGGTGGTGCGCGGGCTGCTCGGCCCGCGGGAGGTGCCGCGCATCTGGGACCGCCACCTGCTCAACTGCGCGGTGGTCGCCGAGGCGGTGCCCGCAGGCGCGCGCCTGGTCGACATCGGTTCCGGTGCCGGACTGCCGGGCCTGGTCCTGGCGATCGTACGGCCGGACATCACCGTCACCCTCCTGGAGCCGCTCCTTCGCCGGACGGTCTTCCTGGAGGAGTGCGTGGAGTCGCTGAAGCTCGGCAACGTCGAGGTGTTGCGCGGCCGGGCGGAGGAGTTCGCGGGCAGGCGGGAGTTCGACGTCGCCTCCGCCCGTGCGGTGGCACCGCTCGACCGCCTGCTGAAGTGGGCGCTTCCCCTCCTGCGCGAGGGGGGCGAACTGCTGGCCATGAAGGGCGAGCGCGCCGCGGAGGAATTGGCGGACGCCGAACGGCAATTGCGGTCGAGTGGGGTCCAAACCGCTGAGCTCACATCGGTCGGGCACGGTAAGGTCGAGCCGCCCACAACTCTCATCCGGGTGGTCGCCGGTCGAGCTCCAGAAGGAGCGCGGAAGACCGCTCGCCGGAAGGATCGCGCCTCGCGAGGCAGGTAGCGCGAGGCCAGTAGACAAACCGAGCAAAGCGAGTACGAGGCCAGTGGACGACCGTACAGGTGCGATTGCCAGCGCGACGAGCGGTCTCGGCTGGCCCGAGGATCCGGCCGCTTTGCCACATGGACGCCTTTCCGGTCTGGGTTGGCCGGCACCGGCTCCCGGTGCCGTAGTCAGGCCGGTTGAAAGGACGACGACCGTGACCCAGACCCCCCTTAATCCCGGCGACTCGCCGCTGGTACGAGAGGCACTCAGCTCAGTGGTTTCACGTGAAACATCGACCCGGAAGACCGCCGCTCCCGGAGGTTCCACCGGGGTCCGAGATGGAGATTGGCCCCGCCCTCCCAAAACCCGGATCTTCACCGTCGCCAACCAGAAGGGCGGCGTCGGTAAGACCACCACGTCGGTCAACCTGGCGGCAGCGCTGTCCATGCATGGCCAGCGGGTGCTCGTGGTCGACCTCGACCCCCAGGGCAACGCCTCGACGGCCCTGGCCGTCGAGCACCGCGGTGACGTACCGGACATGTACAAGGTGCTCGTGGAGGACATGCCGCTCGCGGAGGTGGTGAAGGAGGTCCCGGACATGCCGGGGCTCTACTGTGCTCCCGCCACGATCGACCTGGCCGGTGCCGAGATCGAGTTGGTCTCTATGGTCGCCCGTGAGGCTCGCCTGCAGCGCGCGCTGACCGCGTACGACGCCGTTGAGTTCGACTACATCCTCATTGACTGCCCTCCCTCGCTCGGCCTGCTCACCGTCAACGCGTTGATGGCCGCAAACGAGTTGCTGATTCCCATCCAGTGCGAGTACTACGCGCTGGAGGGTCTTGGGCAGCTGTTGAGAAACGTGGATCTGGTCCGTGCCCATCTGAACCCCACGCTTGACCTCTCCACCATTCTCATGACGATGTACGACGGACGCACCCGGCTGGCCTCCCAGGTGGCCGACGAGGTCCGTTCCCACTTCGGCGCGACGGTGTTGAGCACGTTGATCCCCCGGAGCGTGCGCGTCTCCGAGGCCCCGAGCTACGGTCAGTCGGTCATGACGTACGACCCGGGCTCCAGCGGCGCGATGGCCTACATGGACGCCGCTCGTGAGATCGCTTATCGCGGTGTGGCCGTATGAGTACCGCGAATGAGGGCGGCATCTTGAGCCTCGGGAGGGGCAGTGAGTAAGCAGCCGAGAGGGCTGGGCAGGGGACTGGGGGCCCTCATCCCGACGGGCCCTGCCGTCGTCGCCGAGGCACCCGTGTCGATGACCGTGACGATGGTCGCCCCGGAGCCGATGGTGCCGGAGCAGCCCGGCCCCAAGCCGGTCGCGGGCGCCTACTTCCTTGAGATCCCCGTCGACGACATCGCGCCCAACCCGCGCCAGCCCCGCGACGTCTTCGACGAGGAGGCCCTGAGGGAGCTGGCCACCTCGATCGGCGAGGTCGGCCTGCTCCAGCCGGTCGTGGTGCGCGCGACAGGCGAGGGGCGCTACGAGCTGGTCATGGGCGAACGCCGCTGGCGCGCTTCCAAGCTCGCCGGCCTCTCCGAGATCCCCGCGATCGTGCGGAGCACTCAGGAGGACAAGCTCCTGCTTGACGCGCTCATCGAGAACCTCCAGCGCGAGCAGCTCAACGCTCTGGAGGAGGCGGCGGCCTATCAGCAACTGCTCGACGACTTCGGCGCGACCCACGAGCAGCTCGCCACCCGCATCGGCCGCTCCCGCTCCCACGTGACCAACACGCTCCGCCTGCTGAAGTTGCCGCCCGGCGTGCAGCTCAGTGTCGCGGCCGGCACGATCAGCGCGGGACACGCGCGGGCCCTGCTCCGCTTGGACGACCCCGCCGCCCAGGAGCATCTCGCCCGCAGGATCGTTGCCGAGCTGCTGTCGGTCCGCGCGGTCGAGGAGATCGTCGCCGTGGGCGACGCCAAGGCGGCACCGGCACCGGCCCCGCGAACCCCTCGGGCGAAGCCCACCGAGGAGCCCGTCCTCCGGCAGCTGGCAGACCGTCTCTCCGACCGCTTCGAGACCCGGGTGAAGGTCGACTTCGGCCGCCGTAAGGGGCGCATCGTGGTGGAGTTCGCGACCATCGACGACCTGGAGCGCATCATCAGCACGATGGCCCCGGGATCGCTGCAGGTGCAGGAAGGATGATTTCCGGCAGGGCTCGTGAACGCGGGGTCAATGGCGCCTCCGTTGTGAGCCGGTGAATCCCGGACCCCCGCTCCCCTCTCCCGGAGGGTTCTCCGCTCGAACGGCCTCCCTGTTTCACGTGACTTCGGGGAAGGCGTATCGGGCCATCGGGATGGCGTTGCCGCTGTAGGTGACGTTGGCGGGCCGT
>NZ_JBEXUE010000747.1:0-3249 GCF_040614275.1 Streptosporangium sp. NPDC006013 | reverse complement strand
CTACGCGGCCCTCTCCCGGCGCGCGGACGACGGCTCCGAGATGTTGCTCGCCCTCGTCACCGCCTACCTCACTCCTCGCAGGCCGCCACGACGCGGTCGACCGCCTCGGCGAGCGGGATCTCCTCCTTGGCGCCGGTGGCGCGGTCGCGCAGCTCCACGACGCCCTGGGTGAGGCCTCGGCCGACGATCAGGATCGTCGGCATGCCGAGCAGCTCGGCGTCCTTGAACTTCACGCCCGGCGAGACCCCGGAGCGGTCGTCCACCAGGACCCGCAGGCCGCGACCCTCCAACTCCTCGGCGATCTTCACAGCGGCCTCGATCTGGCCGTCCTTGCCGGTGCCCACGATGTGGACGTCGGCCGGGGCGATCTCGCGGGGCCACCGCAGGCCGAGTTCGTCGTGCCGCTGCTCGGCCAGCACCGCCACGGCGCGGGAGACGCCGACGCCGTAGGAGCCCATGGTGATGCGGATCGGCTTGCCGTCGGGGCCGAGGGCGTCGAGCTTCGCGGCGTCGGCGTACTTTCGGCCGAGCTGGAAGATGTGACCGATCTCGATACCGCGGTCGATGGAGAGGCCCGAGCCGCAGACCGGGCAGGCGTCGCCCGCGCGGACCTCGGCGGCCTCGATGGTGCCGTCGGCGACGAAGTCACGGCCCGCGACGACGTCCGCGGCGTGCTTGCCCGGCTCGTTGGCGCCGGTCACCCAGGCGGTGCCGTCGACCACGCGGGGGTCGACGAGGTAGCGGATGCCGAGATCCCGCAGGACCTGCGGGCCGATGTAGCCGCGGACCAGGCCGGGGTGCCTGGCGAAGTCCTCGGCCTCGAAGATGGCGGGCTCACCGGGGGCCAGGGACGCCTCCAGCCGCTTGAAGTCGACCTCGCGGTCTCCGGGAACACCCACGACCAGGGTCTCGGTCTTGCCGGAGCCCGGGACGGTCACCTTTACCACGATGTTCTTGAGCGTCTGGGCAGCGGTGATGCCCAGGCCGTGGTGCTCGTTGACGTGGTTGACCAGCGACTCGATGGTCGGGGTGCCGGGGGTGTCGAGCACCCGCATGGCGGGCCGCTCGCCGGTGCCCTCGGCGGCCGGGGCGGGGGTGACGACGGCCTCCGCGTTGGCCGCGTAGCCACAGTCGTGGCAGGCCACGAAGGTGTCCTCACCGGTGGCCGCGGGAGCGAGGAACTCCTCGGAGGCCGACCCGCCCATCGCGCCGGAGGTGGCGAAACAGATCTTGTAGGTGATGCCGAGCCGGTCGAAGGTCTTGATGTAGGTCTCGCGGTGGCGCTCGTAGGAGTGCTTGAGACCCTCGTCGTCGAGGTCGAAGGAGTAGGAGTCCTTCATGATGAACTCGCGCCCGCGCAGGATGCCGGCCCGGGGCCTGGCCTCGTCGCGATATTTCGTCTGGATCTGGTAGAGGGTCACCGGATAGTCCTTGTAGGAGGAGTACTCCCCCTTGACCATGTCGGTGAACATCTCCTCGTGGGTGGGACCGAGCAGGTAGTCGGCACCCTTGCGGTCCTTGAGGCGGAAGAGCGTGTCCCCGTACTCGGTCCAGCGACCGGTCGCCTCGTAGTACTCACGGGGCAGGAGCGCGGGGAAGAGCACCTCCTGGCCGCCCATCCGGTTCATCTCCTCGCGCACCACGCGCGTGACGTTCTCCAGGACCGTCTTGCCGAGGGGCAGCCAGGAGTAGACGCCGGGGGCGACGCGGCGGACGTACCCGGCGCGGACGAGCAGCTTGTGGCTCGGGACTTCCGCGTCTGCCGGGTCGTCCCTCAGCGTTCGAAGAAACAGCGACGACATGCGCAGCAGCACGGCTACTCCTAGCTAGCAGGGATCGATGCCCTACAGGCTATCGAGTCCGGCAAGCCGATTGTCGGCCGTCGCCCCTTTCAGAGCCCGGCGAGGAAAACGAAGTAGAAGGCCCCGAGGGCCAGCGCGACCAACGCGGAGCAGGCACGCTCCCTGCCGCGGACCAGTGAGATCAGCATCCCCAGCGCGAACACGATCACGACCGCGGCTCCCCACGGCCAGAAGCCGGGGACGTGCCCGGGGCCGGGCATCATCTTGTCGATGCCTCCGAACAGGACCAGCCCGACCGCCCCGCCGGCCGCGAGGGCTCCCCAGCGGTCGAGGCGCTTGGCGAGGTAGGAGAGAACCCCGATCGTCACGAGATTGACGACCGTGAGGTTCATCGTGGCGCCGTCGTCGCCGAGCCTGGTGAGCCAGTCTCCCGGTTCGAAGAGGGTGGCGGTCAGTATCGAGAGCAGCACCCCGAACGCGGCGAGCACGCTGGAGAGCACCGCCCAGCCGAAACCGGCCGCGCTCCGCCCCACGACGACGGCGAGGAGGACGTACGCGTACGGGTTGTAGATCGCACCAGGCAGGCCCGGTCCGTAGAGCAGTAGCGCTCCGACGCCCCCCAGCAGCATCCCCACGAAGAGCGAGAGGACCATGTGCCGGAGAATGGCGCGATCCCGTCGGTCCCCCGCTACGAAGTCAAGCGTGTAGTTGCGTTCTACCAAAGCCACCGATCCCCCGATCACATGTACTCGTGGCCATCGGCAGTATATCTGACCTGCACTAATACCCAGAGTGGGGCAAATTTTACTAGGCAAGCGAGCGCTTGGTTATGCTGTTGCCGTGAGTCTTTTCGCGAGCGTTTCCCCAAGCCTTTCCGAGGAGCGGCTGGAGCTCCGCGACGCGGTCCGCTCCTTCCTCGCCCGGCACCCGGACGCCCCCTGGGTCCGGTTCGCCGCCGAGCTGGGCGTGGCCGGCCTGGCGGTCCCCGAGGAGTACGGCGGCGCGGGCTGCGGTATGACCGAGGCGGCCGTCGTGTGCGAGGAGGTCGGCCGCGCCCTGTCACCCCATCCCTACCTGCAGACCGCGGTGCTGGCCGTGGAGGCGATCAAGGCCACCGGTGACCGGGCGGCCATGGCCAGGCTGCTTCCCGGCATCGCCGAAGGCACCGTCACCGCGACCGTGCTGTTCCCCGGCGACGCCGAGCTGGTGCTGGACGGCGACCGGCTGACCGGGATCGCCCGGCACGCCCTGGACGGCGAGCTGGTGCTGGCCTACGCGGGCGGCGCGCTCCTGGAGGCCGCCCCCTCCTCCCGCACGCCGCTGCCCACCCTGGACCAGACCCGCCCGCTCACCGCGCTCGCCTTCGACGCCGTCCCCGCCGTCCGGATCGGTGCCCGCCCCCGGACCAAGGGCATGGAGCGCGGAGACCTTCTCCAGGCCAACGGCG
>NZ_JBEXUE010000746.1:0-3264 GCF_040614275.1 Streptosporangium sp. NPDC006013 | reverse complement strand
CGAAACCCGCCCTCTGCGGGTGACACCGTCGCGCACCGTGACCTGCGGCGACGCCGCTCGTTTGGGCCGTGTGCCGCGATTCTTACCAGCGGGCCTATTCGCACGCGCCGGACGGGCAATGGGTTCCACGACGATCGGGTGCGGTGCACTTGCGCTGCCACCTCCGCCCTGGCCATCGACGACAGCGCGATCTGCCCATCGACCCCGGCCGTCCGACGCCCGGTGTTGCGTTGAGTGACCTGTCGGACGCTGAGCAGCGTGTTCGACCAGGACCTCAACATCATCTTCTGCAAGGACCGGACCGTGGCCCAGTCCAGCTCCCGCGTCGCCTTGAAGATCCTCTTCCGTAGCCTCGCTACGTTCTCTTCATGGGCCCGCCAGTCAATGGCGTCCCAATCGAATGCGTCCTCGGGGCCGTTCACCGTGACGGCGTCCAACTTGTCCCTTGGTTCGAGAGGCCCTCGGCCTCGGTGTTCAAAGGCTCACCTGCTCACGTCAGCGCCCTTTCGGGCCCGGTCGCCAGGACCGGCATCCGGCCGGTTACCCCGCAGCCGCCGCCTGGAGGGGCGGCTCATCGCTGCGGGCTCCCGTTGCCTTTCGGCCACCGGCATCCGCTTCTTGAGCATCCTGTCCCGCCGAGGGGTTCCGCCCCTCTTACGATCGGCCTACCGGGTTCAAAGGCCCGGACCCCGACGGGGTTTCCACGTTCCACGCATACGAGATACGGCCGGGGTGGGCGCCCCTCTAAACCCCGGGGCCAGCGGTGTTCACACGGTCGACATCTTGGCTCCGACCGCCGCTCGCCGCCTCTTCCAGCGGCCAGGCCCTGTCACCCTGGTCTTCAACCCGTCGTCCAGAGCTTCGGTTTTCGAGGCCTCATCGAGAGGTTCACTTGCGTTCGCCCGTCCGACCTTCCCCTTGCCCGGTTGTTCCCCCAGACGGAGCAGGGGCCCTTGGGCGTCTTCCCTGAGCTCCGCACCTCCAGCAGGCGGGACCTGCGGACGCACGTCAGGGCGGGGACTGGCCTCGAACACTGACCAGGAACTACGCACCCGGCATAACCGGCCTCCAACCTGCGAGTTCACTCGCAGAACGCGACTTCGTGTCGCACCATGATCCACCGAATGTGGGTTTTGACCTTATGTGGGCTGGACCCCTACAGTAGTTGCGGCAGCGACAATCTGTTCGCTTACGGAGACGAAGGAGGTGAGTTGATGACTGTCGTGGAGACCACCGCTGTGCGCGGTGCCCGGACCATCCTCACTTCCCGGGCCTCGTCCTGACCTTCGCCTGCCTTCCTCCCTGTTGGGAGTAGTCCCGGCACGCCTGCCGTCCGGCGGGGCCCCCTTTCAAGGGTCTCCACGTTGTTTCATCAACGCACTTCACACCGATCTCCTCTCTCTTCTCCTGCGCGCGTTCTGACTCTGGCCGACTACGGCTGGGACGCCGAACGTGAGCGTTCCTTCACCCCGTCGCGGGCCGCCGGACCGGTTCCGGGCCGCGTGCTGCGGGCCGAGCGCGGCCTGTGCGACGTCGTCGCCGAGGCCGGGCCCGTCCGCGCGGTGGTCGTCTCGGGCACCGGTGACCGGCTGACGCCGTGCACCGGTGACTGGGTGGCCGTCCGGCCGGCCACCGCGGCCGTCTCCGCCACCGTCGTCGAGGTACTGGAGCGCCGGACCGCCGTGGTCCGCTCCACCGCGTCGCGCGACTCCCAAGGCCAGGTACTGGCCGCGAACGTCGACACCGTGGCGGTGACCGTCTCGCTCGCCGACCCGCTCAAGCACGGGCGGATCGAGCGGATGCTCGCCCTGGCCTGGAAGAGCGGAGCCACGCCCGTGGTGGTGCTCACCAAGGCCGACCGGTCCACCGACGCCGCGTCGGCGGCGTCCGAGGTGGCCGAGGTCGCACCGGGTGTGGAGGTGCTGGTCACCAGCGCCGCCACCGGCGAGGGCATGGACGCCCTCGCCGCCGTCCTGTCGGGCACGGTCGTCCTGCTCGGGCCCTCGGGCGCGGGCAAGTCCACCCTCGGCAACCGACTGCTGGGCGAGAACCGCCTGGCCACCGGCGCGGTACGCGACAGCGACGGCAAGGGCCGGCACACCACCGCCTGGCGGGAGCTGCTGCCGCTGCCCCACGGCGGAGTCCTGCTGGACACCCCGGGCCTGCGCGGTGTGGGCCTGCACGATGCCGACGAGGGCCTGGACCAGGCCTTCGCCGAGATCACCGAGCTGGCTCGGGACTGCCGCTTCGCGGACTGCGCCCACACCACCGAACCGGGCTGCGCCGTCCTGGCAGCCATCGACGACGGCCACCTCACCCGGCGGCGCCTCGACAGCTACCACCGGCTTCAGCGCGAGAACGCCCACGCCGCCTCCCGCACCGACGCGCGGCTACGCGCCGAGCTGGAGCGGCCGAAGAAGCACGGCGCGCGCCTGCGACGCGCCATCAAGCAGTCCCCGAACTTCAAGGCATGACGGAAAGGAATCTGGTCATGGACCTTCCCCGCATCTTCACCATCCGCGAGAGCGGCCACCGCATCCACAACCCGCTGACTCCCGAGAAGCTCGCCGCCCTGGGCGAAGCGCTCCATCTCGCCCCCGGGACACGGGTGCTCGACCTGGCCAGCGGCTCGGGCGAGATGCTGTGCACCTGGGCACGCGACCTGGGCTTCACGGGCACCGGGGTGGACATCAGCACGGTCTTCACCGCCCAGGCCCAGGCCCGCGCCGCCGAACTCGGCGTCGCCGACCGGGTCGAGTTCGTCCACGGCGACGCCTCCGGCCACGTCGCGGACCAGCCGGTCGACCTGGCCTGCTGCGTCGGCGCCGCCTGGATCGGGAACGGCGTCGCCGGAACGGCCGAGCTGCTCAGCCGCAGCCTCCGCCCCGGAGGCCTGATGCTGATCGGCGATCCCTACTGGCGGCGGACCCCTCCGGACGAGGAGACCGCCAAGGCCTGCCACGCCACCAGCATCGCCGACTACCTGCCGCTGCCCGGCCTGATCGAGCAGTTCGGCGACCTCGGCTACGACGTCGTGGAAATGATGCTGGCCGACCAGGACAGCTGGGACCGGTACGCCGCGGCCCAGTGGCTCACCATGCGCCGCTGGCTCGACCAGAACCCCGACGACGAACTGGCCCCCCAGGTACGCGCGGAGCTCACGACCGAGCCCGCCCGCTACGCGCGCGGCGACGCGGAGCGGATCGCGGACGTCTTCCTGGCCGCGCGTGGCCAGATGACCTACCTGCCGCGCTTCCTGAGCCG
>NZ_JBEXUE010000745.1:0-3278 GCF_040614275.1 Streptosporangium sp. NPDC006013 | reverse complement strand
CGGGGGTGGTGCGGGTGCCGATGCTGTCGACGGTGACGGGGCAGTGGGTGCAGGGGCCGGAGCTGGGGGCGGGGTATTGGTGTGAGAATCTGCGGCGCACGGTCGCTTTCGCTCCGGTGATCGGTCAGTTGCTGGAGCAGCGGTATCGGGTGTTCGTCGAGGTGAGCCCGCATCCGGTGCTGACGGTCGGGGTCCAGGAGTGCGTGGACGAGACGGACGCCACCACCGTGATCGCCGGGACGCTGCGTCGTGATGACGGTGGCCTGGAGCGGGTGCTGACTTCGGCGGCCGAGCTGTTCGTCCGTGGTGTGAAGGTGGACTGGCAGCAGGTGCTGGCCGGTGGTCGCCGGGTCGATCTGCCCACCTACGCCTTTCAACATCAGGGGTTCTGGCCCGAGGGAACGGGAGCCGGGGCTGGGAATGTGGCGGCGGCGGGGCTGGCCGCGACGGATCATCCGCTGCTTGGTGCTGCGGTGGGTCTGGCCGACTCGGACGGTGTGCTGCTGACGGGTCGGTTGTCGTTGCGTTCGCATCCATGGCTGGTCGATCACGCGGTGGCCGGGATGGTGTTCTTCCCGGGGACCGGGTTCCTTGAGCTGGCGATCCGGGCCGGTGACCAGGTCGGTTGTGACCTGGTAGAGGAGCTGACCCTGGTCGCGCCGCTGGTGCTGGGCGAAACCGATGCCGTCGCGGTGCAGGTGTGGGTGGGCGCGGCCCAGGAGGCGGGCCGTCGGAGCGTGAACGTGTACGCCCGGTCGGCGGACGCGGCCGAGGAGGTGCCGTGGGTACGGCACGCCACCGGCACGCTTGCCACGGGTAGCGGGGCCGCCGTGCCGTTCGATGCGGAGGTGTGGCCGCCGGCAGGCGCGACCGCGATCGCGCTGGACGGTTTCTATGACCGGCTTGCCGAGGGGTTGCTCGTCTATGGCCCGGTGTTCCAAGGGTTGCGGGCGGCCTGGTGGGGCGAGGGTGGCGAGGTATTCGCCGAGGTCGCCCTACCAGAGCAGGCGCTGTCGGGTGCGGATGCGTTCGGGGTGCACCCGGCGTTGCTGGACGCGGCCCTGCACGCCTCGACGTTCGCCGGTCTGGACAACGAGGTGAGGACGCGGTTGCCGTTCTCCTGGGGAGAGGTGAGCCTGCACGCCACCGGGGCGGCGATGCTGCGCGTGCGGCTGAGCCGGACCGCTGCCGACTCGGTGTCGCTGGTCGCGGTGGACGTCGCGGGTGAGCCGGTGTTGTCGGCGCGATCGCTGGTGCTGCGCCCGTTCTCGCCCGACCAACTCGCCGCCGCGGATGGCGGGCAGGCGACGGTGGGGGACGGCTTGTTCCGGTTGGACTGGGCTCCGCTGCCGGAACTTCCCATCGTCGATCCGGTGCCGGTGGCGGTGGTCGGTTATGCGGGACTTGAGCCGGACCCGCTGGGCTTTGCCGGAGTGCGGAAGTCGGCCGACCAGCCGGTCGCGGTTCATCGTGATCTGTCGACACTGACCGAGGCGGGGCCGGTGCCTGAGGTGGTGCTGGTCGAGGTCGGGGCCGGGCAGGCCGGGGACGAGGCGATCTCGGCGCATGCGGTGACGACTGGGGTGCTGGGCCTGCTGCAGGGGTGGCTGGCCGATGAGCGGTGTGCTGACTCGCGTCTGGTGGTCATCACACGGGGTGCGGTGGCCGTGAGCGAGAGCGAGGCGGTTACCGATCTGGCGGGCGCCGCGGTGTGGGGCCTGATGCGGTCGGCGCAGTCGGAGAATCCGGGCAGATTCGTCCTGGTCGACCTGGATGATCAGGAGTCCTCACTCGCGACTTTGCGCGATGTACTGCTCGCGATGCCGGCGCTGGATGAGCCGCAGGTGGCGGTGCGCGACGGTGGGGTGCGGGCGCCGAGGTTGGCGTCGCTGGCCTCGGGTGCGGGTCTGTTGCCTCCGTCCGGTACGGCGTGGCGGTTGGGTAGCCGGGCCAAGGGCAGTCTGGACGCGCTGGAGTTGCTTCCGTTCCCGCAGGCGACCGAGCCGCTGCAGGCCGGTCAGGTTCGGGTGGCGGTGCGTGCGGCGGGGGTGAACTTCCGTGACCTGCTGGACGGGTTGAACGCGCTGGGCTGGTTCCAGGACAAGGTCGGCCTGATGGGCAGCGAGGTCGCCGGGGTGGTGCTTGAGGTCGGCCCGGAGGTGGCGGACCTGCGCCCGGGGGACCGGGTGATGGGTCTGGCCGAGGGCGCGTTCGGCCCGGTGGTCGTCACCGATGCCGTGATCCTGGTGAAGATCCCCGATCACTGCTCGTTCGAGCAGGCCGCGACGATCCCGGTGGCGTTCCTGACGACCTATTACGGGCTGATGGATCTGGCCGGGTTGCGGGAGGGCGAGAGGCTGCTGGTGCACGCGGGCACCGGTGGGACCGGGATGGCGGCGATCCAGCTGGCGCAGCGCCTGGGGGTGGAGGTGTTCGCCACGGCGAGCCCGGCCAAGTGGGAGGTGCTGCGTTCGCTGGGCGTCCCGGACGATCACATCGCCTCCTCGCGGAGTGTGGAGTTCGAGGAGCGGTTCCGGGAGGTGTGTGGTGAGCGGGGCATCGATGTGGTGCTGAACTCGCTGACCGGGGAGTTCATCGACGCCTCGGCGCGGCTGCTGCGCTCGGGCGGCCGGTTCATCGAGTTGGGCAAGCTGGACATCCGCGAGCAGGAGAGCTTCCCCGGGCTGGAGTATCACTGGTTCGACGTGGCGGATGCCGGGCCTGAGCGGTTGCGGCAGATCCTGGGCGAGCTGGCGAAGTTGTTCGCCGCGGGTGAGTTGCGGCCGTTGCCGGTGACGGCGTGGGATGTGCGCCGGGGCCGGGAGGCGTTCCGGTTCATGAGCCAGGCCAAGCACACCGGCAAGATCGTGCTGACCATGCCCCGAGTCTGGGAGCCGGAGGGCACGGTGCTGATCACCGGCGGCACCGGTGGTCTGGGTGCGGAGGTGGCCCGGCACCTGGTGGCCGAGCACGGGTTGCGGCGTCTGCTGCTGGTCAGCCGCCGGGGTCTGGATGCTCCGGGTGCGGTGGAGTTGCGGGCCGAGCTGATCGCGCACGGGGTCGAGGTCACGGTCGCCGCGTGTGATGTGGCCGACCGCGATCAGGTCGCGGCGCTGCTGGCGCAGGTCGATAACGGGCACCCGCTGACCGCGGTGATCCACACCGCCGGTGTGCTGGACGATGGCACGATCGCCTCGCTGACGCCGGAGCGGCTGGCCGGGGTGTTGCGGCCGAAGGTGGACGCGGCCTGGCATCTGCACGAGCTGACCCAGGGCCTG
>NZ_JBEXUE010000744.1:0-3298 GCF_040614275.1 Streptosporangium sp. NPDC006013 | reverse complement strand
AGCGAGCTCCTCACCAACGCGACCCGTCACGGTGGCGCCGAGCGGGTGTCGATCGACATCACCGGACCCCTCCTGGGTCCAACCCCCCGCCCGGAAGGAGTGCCCCGCCTCGACGGACTGCCGGCCCTGCGTCTGGCTGAACGGACGGGGTCACCCCCGTCACGGGCGCAGGAAACGGCGATGTCGAAAGGCGGCCGACCGGCCAGTCCCGTGCTGGACTGGGCAGCAAACTACCGAGCCCAGCGCAGATGTCAACCGTGTCACTAACAGCGGAAACATCAAGTTTTCGCAGCTGGGACATGATCGACGAGAGCCGTCAATGGTCTCATGTGATCCGATGTCTCTCAAGTCGAGCGAGGGCATCGGGAAGCGGACCGTCGTGCACGACGCCAAGCCGCTGGGTCGCGCGGGTCAATGCCACGTAAAGGTCGCTGGCCCCGCGCGGGGACTCGCCCAGGATCGACTCCGGTTCGACCACGATGACCGCGTCGAACTCCAGCCCCTTGGCCTCGGCGACGGTCAGCACCGCCACCTGGGCGTCCAGGGCGGCGGCCCCCGGACCGGCGACCGCGCCGTCGACGGAGCGGACCACCACCTCTCCGAGCTCCCGCGCGCGCGACTCGGGGACGATCACGACAAGTCGCCCACCCTCCACGATCTCGGCCTTGACGACGTCGCCGAGCGAGGCCGTCGGTGAGGCCGCCCACGGGCGCGCCCCGGTCTCCCGGACCGAGGCCGGGGCCTTCAGCGCCGGATCGACCAGGGTGAGCACGTCGGCGGCCACCGCCATCAGCTCCGCCGGGGTGCGGTAGTTGACGCTGAGGGTCTCCTCGCGCCAGCGCCCGGCCACGTAGGGGTCGAGGACCCGGCCCCAGGAGCGTGCCCCGGCCGAGGATCCGGTCTGGGCCAGGTCGCCGACGATCGTCATCGACCGCGTCGGGCAGCGTCGCATCAGCATCCGCCAGTCCATCGGCGACAGCTCCTGCGCCTCGTCCACGATGACGTGGCCGAAGGCCCAGTTGCGGTCGGCCGCGGCGCGCTCGGCGGTGGTCAGGAAGACGTCGTCGCCGAGGTGGCGGGCGGCGAACTTCTCGGCGTCCATGATGTCGGAGAGCCCGGTCAGCTCCAGGACCTCCTTGGCGTAGGCGAGCTGGTGCTGCCGCTCGTCGAGCGCGGCGGCACGCTGCGCCGCCTGCTCCTCCTCGGCCATCCAGGCCCCGGCCCGCAGCACCGCGGGGTCGATGTCGCCGAGCAGTTCGGCGGCCTCGTCCAGCAGCGGCACATCGGACTCGGCCCACCAGCTCTCCCCCTTGCGGGGCGGCTCGCGCAGCATCAGCTCCCGCTCGGCCTCGCCGAACTCGGCGGCGGCGTAGTCGAGGCGCTCCCGGGAGGTGAACAACCCGATCAGGAGCTGCTGTGGTGTGACGTAGGGCCACAGCCGGTTCAGGGCCGCCTTGACGGGCCGCTCGGTACGGAGCTCCTCACGGATGTCGGCCAGCTCGTCGTCGTCGATCATCCCCTTGCCCAGCTGCCTGGCCGCCTGGCGGGCGAGCGCGTTGAGCAGGTGGCGGACGAAGAGCGCGCGGGCCTCGTTGTGCGCCCGCCTGGAGCGGGCCGCCCTGTTGCGTGCCGCCTCCAGGACGTTGCCCTCCAGCCGCAGGGTGTAGCGGTCGAGGCGGATCTCGATCGGCTTGCGCGGCACCCGCTGCCGCTCGCGCACGGCCCGTGCGATGACCTGGGCCATCCGGGAGTCGCCCTTGAGCCCGGCCACCTCCGGGGGCTCCTTGCACCCGGGAACGACCCCCGGGTACAGCTCGGAGACCGTCGACAACAGCACGTCGGTCTCCCCCAGGGAGGGCAGTACCTGCTCGATGTAGCGCAGGAATGTCAGGTTCGGCCCGAGTATGAGCACCCCCCTGCGGGCCAGCTTCTCCCTGTGGGTGTAGAGCAGGTAGGCCGCGCGGTGCAGCGCGACCACGGTCTTGCCGGTCCCGGGACCGCCCTGCACGACCAGTACCCCGCCCAGGTCCGAGCGGATGATGCGGTCCTGCTCCGACTGGATGGTGGCCACGATGTCGCGCATCCGCCCGGTGCGCCGCGCGGCCAGGGAGGCGAGCAGGGCGGCCTCCCCGTTGAGGGTGGCCACGTCCTCGTCCGTGAGGTTGTCGAGATCCAGGAGATCATCGTCGATCCCGATCACCCTGCGGCCCTTGGTCTGCAGGTGGCGACGGCGGGTGACGCCCATCGAGGCCGCGGGGGTGGCGCCGTAGAAGGGCTGGGCGACCGGGGCGCGCCAGTCGATCAGCAATCGGCGCTGATCGTCGTCGGCCATGCCGATGCGGCCGATGTAGAGGGAGGTGTCGTCGGCGTTGTCGAGCCGGCCGAAGCACAGGCCGTTCTCGACAGCCCACAGACGGCCCAGACGCTCGGCGTACATCCCGGCGAAGGTGTCGCGCTCAGAGCGGTTCTGGTGCGTGCCCCCGCTCCCTCCCTGCGCGAGGACGCCGTCCAGCTGCCGCTGGGTGCGCTCGCGCAGCAGATCGAGCCTCGCGTAGAGACCGGAGACGTACTCCTGCTCCTTGGTCAGCTCGATTTGACGGGTTGCCGTCGCTCCATTATCGTTGCTAGTAATGGGATACTCCGGACCATTGCGCTAGTTGTTATGACAAACCATCACCCTAGCAGGTCCGTTGAGAAGTTTACCCGCCCCTGCGCCATCACAGCTTTATTGCGACGGCTCCTGCCCGCTTGACGAGGATCCGCCGGGTTCCTTACATTCACTCGAAGTTAGGAAAGTTTCCTAACTTCGCTTCGCCGGTGAATGCGAGGACGCACGCGGAGGGCCAGTGAAACAGCCGACGCCGGGCACCCCCAGTCTGCTGCGCGCGATCAACGACCGCGCCGCCCTGCAGGCGCTGCTGGAGCGCGGCCCGCTGACCCGCCCGGAGATCGGCGCCCTCACCGGCCTGTCCAAGCCCACCGCCTCGCAGCTCCTCATCCGCCTGCAGGAGGCGGGACTGGTCGTGCTCAACGGCATCCGCGAGGGACTACCCGGCCGCACCGCCGAGGTCTACCGGCTCAACCCGGCCGCCGCGTACGCCGCCGCGATGGACGTCACGCGCGCGGGCATCGACGTCAGGGTCGCCGACATCACCGGCGCCGTGGTCGGCGAGTACCACCTGCCCACTCCCGGCCGCTCCGGCGGCGCCGGGCGAGCGGGTGCACCTCCCTGCGGAGCCTGGCCAGGTCGGCCTTGGTGATCCGCAGGAAGTCGAGCTGCTCCAGCGGCGGGCGTACC
>NZ_JBEXUE010000743.1:0-3302 GCF_040614275.1 Streptosporangium sp. NPDC006013 | reverse complement strand
CGGCGTGTCCCAGCGCGCGGGCTGCGACGTCCTGATCGTCCACACCACATCCGGAAGGTGACGTGAAGGCCCCCTCACGGCATAGGCTTAGCCGGCGCCGAGGCTGGGCACCAGCGCCACCCCCAGTCCGGCCCTGACCAGTCCGAGCGTGACCTCGTAGTGGTCGCTACGGCAACGGATCATCGGGCTGAACCCCTCCAGCGCGCTGGCACGCTCCAGCACCGAGACCGGGGTGTCGGTGCCGTACGTGGTGATCCACGGCTCGCCGGCCAGGTCGGCGAGCCGTACCCGCTGCCGCTGCCCCGCCGGATGGCCCGGCGGCACGACCAGAAGCTGTGGCTCGTCGAACAGGTGGGTGACCTCGACCCCCTCCGGCGGCTTCCAGGGATCGAGCGCGTGCTCGAAGACGACCAGGACGTCCAGCGCGCCACGCTCCAGGTCGGGCAGGAGCTCGTGCGGCTGGCCGAGCACCAGGTCGAGCTCCACGGCGGGGTGGCGGGCGGTGAAGGTCGACAACGCCAGCGGCAGCAGCCGGTATCCCGCGGAGGCGAAGAAACCGATCCGTAGTTGCCCGGCGTCGGCCCTGGCCTGCGCCAGCAGATCCTTCTCCGCCGCCTCGATGATGTCGAGCACCTCCTGCGCCCGGGTCGCGAGCCGCCGCCCGGCCGCGGTCAGCCGCAGGCTCTGCGCGCCCCGCTCGACCAGGCCCACGCCGGCCTCCTCCTCCAGCTTGGAGAGCTGGTGGGACACCGCGGAGGGCGAGAGCCGCAGGATACGGGCGGCTCCCGCGATGCTCCCCGTCCTGAAGATCTCCAGAAGCACCCGCAGGCGTTGGCTGCTCAGCACCGTTCCAGTATCGGCACCGGCGAAGCGGCCGGACGGCCGGGGTCCTCGGATGGCTTGTCAGCCGTCCAGACGGACGGTGACGGTGACGCGACCCGCGTCGTCACGTCTGGCGATCGCATGCCCGGTGCGATCGATCCCATCCAGCTGCAGCGATATCGGACCACCCTCGGCCAAGAAGTTGCGCCACCACATCTTGGCGTCGGGGAACTGGACACCGATCGTGACGGTGTCGGCCGCGCGCCGGAAGGCGACGGGCGTGCTGAAGGTGCGTCCCGAGCGGCGTCCCGTATAGGTGACGACCGTGAGGTGTCCGCTGATCAGCCGGCCCCATCGAGGAGAGGAGCGCAACGTCAGGACACAGGTGTTGAAACGGCCGATCGCTCGCTTCGGAAGCGGTCCCCGATATCGCACAGAACCTCCATCACGACGGGTATCTCTTGCCGGCCAGCGTAACCGGGCGGATCCTTGTGGTCTGTGCCGTACCGGCCCCGCTGGTGTTCCGTGCCGGATCAGGCGGCGCGGCCGGCCTTGAGTGAGGCCGCGGTGTCCACGACGCGGCGGGCCTGGTAGCGGGCCGCCTGCAAGGCCACCTCGCTGGGTGGGCCATCGCCGGCCACGTGGGAGGTGCCGTAGGGATTGCCCGACTGGAACTGGATGGGGTCGGTGTAGCCGGGGGGCACGATGATGCCGCCCCAGTGGTAGAACGTGTTCCCCAGCGCCAGGAGGGTGGATTCCTGTCCGCCGTGGGCGGTGTTGGAAGCGGTGAAAGCCGAGTACACCTTGTCCGCGAGCCTGCCTTGGTACCACAGGCCACCGGTGGTGTCGATGAACGCCCTGAGCTGGCCGGCCGGGTTGCCGAAGCGGGTGGGGGTACCGAACAGCACCGCGTCGGCCCAGTCCAGGTCGTCGAGGCCGGCCTCGGCGACGTCGGCGGTGTCCTGGAGGTGCTGGGCCCAGTCCGGCCTGGCGCTGATCGCCTCCGGTGGGGCAAGTTCGGCGACCTTGCGCAGTCGCACGTGTGCGCCCGCCTTTTCCGCGCCCTCGGCGGCGGCCTGCGCCAAGGCGTGCACGGTGCCTGTGGCACTGTAGTAAATGATCGCGACGTTCACGGGTTCCATGATCGATTTCCTTCCTTCGCGTTCGGTTCATCGGTACGACGACACAACCCTCCGGAATGTGAGGCGATTCGCCGGCCTCACAGTTCGGTGCGCTGTCTCGTCGAACCGGTGAGGGAAGATGCGACCAAGGAAAGTCGGGGACACCGTGACCACCCCATCCGAGCCAGGAGACGGCCGGCTCGATCCGGGCCTGAGCGCGATCATGAGCGAGCGGCGCCGGCTGACCAATCTCGCCTACCGGCTCCTCGGCTCCCTGGCCGATGCCGAGGATGTCGTCCAGGAGACCTACGCCCGCTGGTACGCCATGTCCCGGCAACAGCAGGAAGGCATCGAATCCCCCGGCGCCTGGCTGACCAGGGTCGCCGGTCGCATCTGCCTCGACCTGCTCGGCTCGGCACGGGCCCGGCGGGAGAGCTACGTGGGCGAATGGATTCCCGAGCCGCTGCCCGAGCGTACGGAGTGGATCAGCGGGCGGTGCGGCGGCACCACGGCCGATCCGGCCGACCGGGTCACCCTGGATGAGTCGGTCAACATGGCCTTCCTCGTCGTGCTCGAATCGATGACCCCGGCCGAGCGGGTCGCGTTCGTCCTGCACGATGTCTTCCGCTACTCCTTCGCCGAAGTGGCCGAGATCGTCGGCCGTACCCCGGCGGCCTGCCGCCAGCTGGCCTCCTCGGCCCGCCGTCGCATTCGCGCGTCGCGGGCTCCCGCGGCTCCGGCGGCTCCGGCGGCCCAGCAGGCCGGCATCGTCAGAGCCTTCAAGCAGGCATGGGCGGCCAAGGACATCGATGCCCTCATCGGCCTCCTCGACCCCGACGCCACGGCGACCGGCGACGGTGGCGGACTCGTCAGCGCCGAACTCCGCCCGATCGAAGGCGCCGAGCGGATCGCGCGCTTCTTCGCCGATCGGACCAGTGCGGTACCCAAGGCGACGATCCTGGAGTGTACGGTTAACGGTCAGCCCGGTCTGGTGGCCCGGCTGGACGGCGTCACCGTGTCGGTGCTGGCGTTCGACGTCACAGGGGACCGGATCAAGCGCATCTGGGCGGTACTCAACCCCGACAAGCTCCGGCCTTGGACGACGGGCTGACACGCGCCTTCGCACCATCGGGCCCGCCCGCTGTTTCGAACGCGGCGGCCTGGCCGCCGCGTTCGTCACCGTCCGCGCACCCATCCGCCGAGCAGGACCCCGCTACCGCCGGGACACCCGACCCACATCACGCCGACTCCGGTGACCATCTACCGGCGGCCGCTCTCAACGATCGCTTCCAGGACGAGGACGGCCCGCACGATCGCAGTGCTGATCGGCCGCCCTGACCGGGTCACCGGAACCCGGTC
>NZ_JBEXUE010000742.1:0-3313 GCF_040614275.1 Streptosporangium sp. NPDC006013 | reverse complement strand
GACAGCAGCCTGCGCACGTGGGTTTTAACCGTGGAGATGCTGAGCCCCAAGTGCGCGGCGATCTGGGGGTTGGTCAGGCCGCCCGCGCCGCCCCGTACGGCTGGGGCATCGCCGCCTGGGCCGCACGGGACCTGGCGAGGAACTCTGCCGCCGCTTCGTGCCGGCCCTCGGCCTGGGCCGTCATGCCGCGCGCCATGTCGAGCGCCGCCTCGGCCGAGGGTGCGCTCCGATCCTTGATGCTGTCGGCGAAGTCGGACACCAGGGTGGCCGCGTCGCCGAAGCGCCCGGCCGTGAGCAGTGCGGCGACCGCGGACGGCACCAGGTGGGCGCCCCACACCCAGACGCCCTTGCGGCGCAGCCGGGACAGAGCGCGGTCTGCCTCGGAGACGGCGGCGTCCACGGAGCCGCGGGCCAGGTGCAGCTCGATCACCCCGCCGGACGCCGCGGCCAGGACGGGATGGAAGCCGGAGCCGGGGTGGCGCAGGCCTGCGGCGTGGAGGTAACTCGCCGCCTCCTCCCACTCGCCCGCGACCAGCGCGAGCATGCCGAGGACCAGTTGCGCGTCCGCCGCGAGGAGCGGCGCCTCCGGCGTCATCTCCACCACGGCGGCGGCGCGCCGCCGCAGCCCGTCCCAGCGCCCGGTCAGCCAGTCGAGCCGGACCGACGACACCTCCACCAGGTAGCCGGAGTAAAGGGCGCCGGTCTCCTTCGCGAGCCGCCTGCCCTCCTGGGCGAACCGCTCGGCGGCGGCGTAGTGGCCGAGCGGGATCGCCCCGTCGCACAGGTTCGAGTACGCGCGGGCGGCCTGCCTGCGCACCGCCGCCGACGGATCGTTCACAGGGAGCGTCGCCGCCAGGGTGAAGGCGTCGGGCGAGCCGACCAGCATGGCGAAGGCGACTCTGTTGGCCTGCACCGCCGCCGTGACCTCGGGATCGTTGACGACGGCGAGCAGCCGCTCGGCCCGGTCCATCCACTCCATGTGGGTGGTGAGCGGCTCGTCGCCCCACGCGGGCATCGCCAGCAGGGCGAGGCCGCGGGCGGCGGTGGCGGGCCGGTCGTCCAGATCGTTGAGCGCCGCGATGATCTCCTGCCGTCCGGCGGCGATGGCACCCGCCTGGTTGGACATCAGCACGCCGAGGTTGAGCCGCACCTCACCGCGTACCTCCCGGGACAGGAAGTCGTCGGAGAGCAGGCGTCGCAGCAGCCGTACGACCCGCCGGTGGGAGAGCCCGATCGCAGCCACCTGGCTCAGCCGCAGCATGAGCGGGCCCCGGCAGGAGCGCGGCAGGTCGGGGTCGCCGAGCATGCCCTCGAGCACCTCGACCGCGAGCGGGATGTCGCCCAGCGCGGCGGCGTGGTCCGCGGCGGCCGCGCCGTACCGCCGCCAGGCCTCGATGTCGCCCGCGCGGCGGGCGTGGAACGCGAGCTGGACGAGCGGCGGCGGGTCGAGCGCGGCGAGTGCGGCCATCGCCCGCATGTGCGCCCGCCGCCGGTCCGGTCCGGGGATCACGTCGTAGACCGCCTGCTGCGCGAGCACGTGGCGGAAGCCGTACCGGCCGTCCACGTCCTCGTGCAGCACTCCGGCGCGCAACGCCTCGCGGATCCCGGCCGCCACCTGCGACGCGCCGAGGAGCGGGCCCGGGCCCGTGGACTGTCCTGTGACGGCGGCGATCAGCGGCTCGGTTGCGGGCAGCCGAAGCGCGGCGGCGGCGTAGACCGCGTTCAGCCCGGCAGGGGACAGATCGCTGAGCCGCTCCGCCATCGCCTCACGCAGGAGCACTGGCACGGTGATGTGCTCGAGCGCGTCCGGCTCGCCGTCGTCGTCCATGCGGCACCTGTCGGCGCCGGGCAGCGAGCGGACCACCTCCTCGATGACGAACGGGATCCCGGCGGTACGGTCGAGCAGCCTGGCGGCGAAGGCGGAGGTCACGTCCGCCCGGCCGAGCAGCGCGCCCGCCAGGCTCCGCACGCTCTCCGCGTCCAGCGGCGTGAGCGAGATGACCTCGCTCGTCGTCCCCGGCAAACGCCGATAGGCACGGCCGAGCGGCAACCCCGGCACCGGCAGGTCGGACCGCCGATAGGTCGTCACCAGCGCGAGGCCGTCCGGCGGCTGACCGATGAGGAACCGCAGCAGGTCCCGGGTGCCGTCGTCGGCCCAGTGCAGGTCCTCGATCACCAGGACGGCCGGGGAGACTGCCTCGAGTAGCGCGTGGACCGCGCGGAACAAGCGGTGCCGTTCCACCCGCGGATCATCGAGCGGCGCGGGCGAGGGCGGCAGCCCCCGGGCGAGTTCGGGAAGGTGGCCGCGCAGCGCCCCGACGACCGGGTTGAGGCGGTTCGATTCCGGGAGGGCGTCGGCGGCGTTCCGGAGGGCGTCGAACACCGAGCCGTAGGGGAACGCCTCGCGGATCTGGTGGCAGTGGCCGAGCAGGACGATCCGCTCACCGCCGCCGAGCCGGTCGACCGCCGCCTTGACCAGCCGCGTCTTGCCGATGCCCGCTTCGCCCTCCACCAGCGCAACGGCGGGCGGGCGGGTGATCGCCCTCAGGAGGGTTCGCAGTTCGGTGTCACGTCCGACAAGTACGGGAGAGACCACAAGCGTCATCGACGGCTCCGAACGGTGCGAAGAACGGGCCCCCGTCCCTGACACACTCCATCATCGGTCGCGTGGGGGTCAACCTTCTCAGGTAACGTCCCGGCGTCTTTCAGTGACGGCCAGAATGGCCGGCCCGTGAACAGTGGGGCGTCACATATGACCTGATCGCGTTCCTGCAGGCACGTATCAACGAGTCGCGGCAGGTCGCCGGCCGGGCAGGGCGTCAGGGAACCAAAGCGACCACTGTGATCTCGACAGGCTGTGCGGGTGCCGACTGCGCGGATGAAATATTCGGCACCCTGAAAGGCGCCCTTGAACGCCTTCCAGATCGCCTTCAAGGGACGCCTCACCCCGCCAACCACTGACCACTTCAACAAGCAAGATCAGCCGTTGAGTTGACACTCCCTCGCTGCTGCGCAACACAGCCCGCCGGCCCCGTCTGCCGAGGCCGGCGGCCCTGAAACCCGGATTACCGTTTGAGTGAGTGCGAGGCCCCGGCCGACCTCATCCCCCTTTCGCGTCCGCAGGCAGCGCGAGGCGGAGGCTGAGATCGAGCAGGCACTTTTTGATCCGCTCCAGCTCGGCGTCGGTGGGGGCGGGCAGCGGCGCGGACGGCCGCTGAGGCGCCGCATGAACTCAACGCCGATCCGGTGGTTCCGGCACGGTGAGCTCCGACGCCACGAGAGCGGGAGATGTTTCGGTGCGAGGGGGAGAGCA
>NZ_JBEXUE010000741.1:0-3327 GCF_040614275.1 Streptosporangium sp. NPDC006013 | reverse complement strand
GTTCAGTCTAGTTCTCTAGCGCCTTGGGCAGCCACGAACAAGGAAAGCCCTCCGCGGGCCTGGCCCGGCAGGCTTCGACCTCACCCGCGACGCCACGGGGGGGAGAGGGTAGGTGGAGGTGGCGTGCATCAGCACCAGCTTGGAGGTGCCGAGAAGCTCCACCGCCTGGTCGATCTCCTCCAGCGTGGACATGCCGGTGGACAGGATGATCGGCTTGCCGGTCGCGGCGAGCGCGCGGAGCAGTTCCAGGTCGGTCACGCTCGCCGAGGCGACCTTGTGGGTGACCACGTCCATGGACTCCAGGAACTCAACGGACGGCACGTCCCACGGCGAGGCGAACCAGTGCAGGCCCCGCTTCTGGCAGTGCTCGGCGATCTGGGAGTACTCCTCCAGGCCGAACTCGGTCCTGAGCTTGTACTCCATGTAGGTCATCTCGCCCCACGGCGTCTGCCGGATCTGGTCGCGCTGCTCCAGCGGCACGCAGATCTCCGGCGTGCGCTTCTGGAACTTGACGGCCTGACAGCCCGCCTCGGCCGCCACGTCGATGAGCCGGCGCGCGATGTCCAGGTCGCCGTTGTGGTTGATGCCGATCTCACCGATCACGTAGACCGGCTGTCCGGCGCCGATCAGCGCGTCGCCGATCTGGACGGGCCTGGCGACCGGGGCGAGCCTCAGCTCGGCGCGGGGCGCGGTCCCTCCGGTGACCTTCTCGTCCGCCGGGCGGGCCGCGAGGACCCGGTCGCACAGCTCCCGTACGGCCCCGGCCCCGCCGGGCCTGGTCAGCACGGTCCTGGCGGCGGCGCGGACCTTCGGGTGGGCGTCGGGGACGGTGACGGGCCAGCCGACGTCGCTCATCGGGCCCAGGTCGTTGACGTCGTTGCCGACGTAGGCGACGCGGGCCGGGTCGATTCCCTCGATGGCCAGCCAGTCGCGCAGCACGGTCCGCTTGTCGGTCAGGCCCTGCAGGACGGGCACGCCGAGCTTGCGGGCGCGGGCCGCGACCACCGGGTTGTGCTCGGTGGACATGATCATCAATTTGACGCCGGAGCGGCGCAGCAGTGAGATGCCCATGCCGTCGGAGCGGCTGACCGCGACCATCTCGCGGCCGTCCTGGTCGACGTAGGCGCGGTCGTCGGTGTGCACGCCGTCGAAGTCGGTGATCACCGCGTCCACGTCGATCGGCTCGGGCCGGTCCACGAACGGTGCCAGCGCCCGTACGATCTCCAGATCCTCGGGGGTGTCCACCTCGACGGCGTGGTGCGGGGAGACCCGCTGCACGGCGACGGTGCCGAAGAAGCGGTGGCCGTGCTCGCGCAGACCCTCGGCGCGCATCACGTAGAAGGCGCCGGTCTCGCGGAACTGCGGTTCGCGGTCCTGGCGGCGCGGCCGGTGGGAGGGGTCGTGGTTGACGCCCGCGCCGTTCACGCTCCACAGGAACTCGTGCGTCTCCAGCCCGGAGAACACCACGTCGGCGCTGCCGTCCAGGACCTTGGCGATGGCGCCGTCCAGATCGGCGGGGTCGATGAACGCGCTGGTGCACTGCACCAGGATGACCACGTCGGGGACGTCGGGGGTGTGGTCGAGCGCGTGGAGCACCGCGGACTCGCTGGAGGCGGTCCCGCCGCTCAGCTCTTCCGGCCGGTCGATCACGGTCGCGCCCGCGGCGCGGGCCACCTCGGCGATCCCGGTGTGGTCGGTGCTGACCACGACCTCGTCGACCAGCTTGGCCCGCACACAGGCCCGTACCGCGCGGGCGACCAGGGGACTGCCGCCCACCGGGGCCAGGTTCTTCAGGGGAACGCCCACCGAACCTCCGCGGGCGGGGACAACGGCCAGGACTCGCAAGGTGGCTCCTCGTGACATACGACAAAGGCCCCTGAACTGGGGTGTTTGACGAACGCTAGTCACGGGGGTGACCGGCGAGGGGTGCCTGAGCTGAACGCCCAGAGTCATCAGCCTTAACTTTCGGCGCCCCGATGCGCGGGTGGGTACACCTTTCGAGGAGGTGTCCCAGGTCGTCAGGGAGCGGCGTCGATGGAGTCCATGAGCATGGGGAGCGCGCGTTCGAGGCCGCGGCTCCAGTAGGGCCAGCTGTGGGTGCCGGGCCCGTAGAAGTCGACGGTCACGTCGACGCCGTTGGCCCTGGCCCGCTCGGCGAAGGCCACGGCCTGGCGGAGCAGGGCGGCCTCGCCCTCGTCCCGCGGCTCGGAGGTGCCGTCCAGCGGGCCGGGGGAGCCGTCGCCGCTGGAGACGAAGAGCCGTACCCCGCGCAGCGCGCCGGTGAGATCGGCCGGGTTGTGGGCGGCCCATTCGGGGTCTCGCGGGGGGCCCCAGAGCTTCGCGGAGTCCTCGCCGTTCCGGTTGAGCAGCCAGTCGACGCCGCCGTTGCCGTCGCGGGTGTGCAGCACCCCGGAGAAGGAGGCGGCCGCCTGGAACATGCCGGGATGGCGGGCCGCGTACGACATGGCCCCGAAGCCGCCCATGGACAGTCCCGCCACCGCCCGCCGGTCCCCGGCGCCGTAGTCGCGCTCCAGGATCCGCCGTACCTCGGTGAGGTGGAAGGTCTCCCAGCCGGGGCCGTCGCGCCAGTCGGAGTAGAAGCCGACGGTGCCGCCCTCGGGGATGACCACGATCGCCCGGTAGCCGGAGGTGAGGCTCGCGGCCTCCCCCTTGGTGACCCAGGTGTCGTAGTCGGACTGGCAGCAGCCGTTCAGCAGGTACAGCACCGGCCACGGACCCGAGTCCGGCGTCCAGCCCTCGGGCAGCAGGACCCGGACCATGCCCTCGCGGCCGAGCGCGGTGGAGGTCACGGTGAGCTCGTGGTCGCGGCCGCCCAGCTTCTTCACCGCGACGGCGGAGGTTCGCGAGGCGCCACCGTCAAGCCCGCCGGGCGAGGACGGTGGCAGCAGTGCCATCAGTACCGCCACGACCGCCACGGCGGCCAGCAGGAACACTCCCAGACGTACAGCTGTGCGGTTCACGCCGCCAATACTCCCGCTTCCCGCCGATCGCGTGAAGCCCACTCGACGCGTCGAGGGCCGATGGGACGGACAAAGTGCCCCACGAACGGGGTCACAGCCGCTTTTGAGACGGGGTGCCAGGCGGGTACGTCATGATCCACCGGGCCGCCCGGCGCCGGCTCAGAGAACCTGGTCCGGTGGAACGTTCAGGTCGTGGGAGGCCCATCGGGCCCGAGTGGACGCGCGGACCACGAGTTCGGGCTGGAAGAGATACTCGGCGGCCCTGGCGGGGCGCCCCTTGATCTCGTCGAGCAGGGCGCGTACGGCCGCGACCCCCATGGCCTGGACGGGCTGGCGGACCGTGGTG
>NZ_JBEXUE010000740.1:0-3343 GCF_040614275.1 Streptosporangium sp. NPDC006013 | reverse complement strand
GCTTCGGCGTCTGAGGGAGCGAACCGTGAGGTTCACCCGGCCGTGTTCGTCCTGGGCGCCTGCGGCCACCCGCTCGACCCCTGCCACCCCGCCCGCGCCCGCCGTCTGCTGGCGGCCGGGCGGGCGGTGGTTCACCGCCATACCCCGTTCGTCATTCGTCTCAAAGATCGCGATGCGGCGACCTCGGCCATCGAAGGCGTGCGGGTCGGCATCGACCCTGGCAGCAAGCACACCGGCCTGGCGGTGTTCACCGACCACGGTGGAAGCCGGAGCGGGAGGTATGCGATCCGGCTCGACCACCGAGGAGCAGCGATCCGAGACAAGCTCAGTGCGCGGGCCGCGCTGCGCCATGCTCGCAGGTCACGCAACCTGCGTCACCGCGCCCCCCGGTTCCTCAACCGGACCAGACCTCAGGGGTGGCTCGCGCCGTCGCTGCGCCACCGCGTTGACACCACCTTGTCGTGGGTGGTGCGGCTGACCCGGTGGGCGCCGGTGCGGGCCGTGCACGTCGAGCGGGTGGCGTTCGACACCCACGCCCTCAGCGCGGGCAAGCCGCTGCAAGGGGTGGAATACCAGCAGGGCACCCTCGCCGGGTACGAGGTCCGCGAATACCTGCTCACCAAGTGGGGGCGGGCGTGCGCGTACTGCGGTGCGACCGGTGTGCCGCTCAACCTCGACCACATCCACCCGCGCAGCCGGGGCGGCTCCGACCGCATCTCTAACCTGACCTTGGCGTGCATCGGCTGCAACCAGGCCAAGAACGCGACGCCGGTGGAGGAATTTCTCCGGGCCAAGCCCGCACTGCTCGCGAAGATCCTCAAGCAGGCCAAAGCGCCACTGCGCGACGCCGCCGCCGTCAACGCGACCCGGTGGGCGCTGTGGCGGGCGCTGGAAGCCACCGGCCTGCCCGTGTCCACAGCCTCCGGTGGCCGAACGAAATGGAACCGTTCCCGTACCGGTGCCGCCAAGTCGCACACGTTGGACGCGCTGCACGTCGGCCACCTGGAGAACGTCACCACCTGGCCGTCGGCGGTCCTGGTGGTCAAGGCGACCGGGCGCGGCACCTACGCCCGCACCCGCACCGACCGCTACGGCTTTCCCCGGCTGCGACTCCCCCGGACCAAGCAGGTCAAGGGGTTCGCCACCGGCGATCTGGTCCGCGCCGTCGTACCGAGCGGCAAGAAGGCCGGGGTCCACCTCGGCCGCGTCGCGATCCGCAGCACCGGCAATTTCAACATCACCACCCGGCACGGCCTCGTGCAGAGCATCGGCCACCGCCACGTCCGCCTGCTCCAGCGAGCCGATGGCTACGGTTACACCACCCACCCAGAAACGCGGCACCGTGCCGCGTTTTCTTCCCCGCCCGAAGGCGGGGGTCTCCACGCTGGAGGTATCTGATGACGACCGGACGGCAGGCCGTCTCACCTCGATCCACGGTGACCCTCAAGGGGGTCCCGGAGTCGGTGTCGATGGCGCGAAGCCGGGTCAGGGAGCTTCTGGGCGAGGGACACCCCGCGTCCGACGACGTCATTCTCCTGGTGAGCGAGGTGGTGACCAACTCCGTGCTCCACTCGGGTTCCGGAGGGGGCGGAGAGGTCGCGATGACCGTGGCGGTGGGATCGGCCGCGGTGCTGGTCGAGGTCTGTGACGCCGGGTCCGGCGCGTCGATGCCGCACGTGCGCAACGACCCCGAGGCGGAGGGCGGGCGAGGCATGTTCCTGGTGGACCTGCTGGCCGACAACTGGGGCATCCAGGACGACGCTCCCGAGGGCGCCAGGACGCTCTGGTTCGAGGTCGTCTTCTGATCTCGGGGCGAAGGGTGTGCGGCTCCTAAAATTTGGGCCTTTGCTAATCAACCTCCCTGTCTGACTCTCAGTGGAGGCACGCGACAAATCCCTAGAGTGCGTGCCTGAGGAGGACGCAGGTGAGACGCCGTCTGATCGTGGTGTTCGCCGCTTTGGCGCTGTTATGTCTTGGTGTGAATGGGGTGGGCGCCTCGGCCGAGCCGCAACCGAACAGCCAGTACAAGGTCCAGGGGCCGAGCACCTCCCAGCAGCGAAGCGCGATCGCGGCCACCGGTGCCGCGATCGATCAGGTCGATGCCGACTCGGTCGTGGTCACCGCCAGTGAGGCCGAGGTCGCCGAGATCAAGAAACTCGGCCACACCGTCACGAGGATTCCCAGGTCCTTATCCCCGACCGGGGCAGAACGGCGCTCGGACTTCCCCTCGGCCGACTCCGGCTACCACAACTACGCCGAGATGACCGCCGCGGTGAACCAGATCGTCGCCGACCACCCGACGATCGCCCGCAAGATCAGCTATGGCACCTCGTACGAGGGACGCGACCTGATCGCCGTCAAGATCAGCGACAACGTCAACACGGACGAGAACGAGCCCGAGGTGCTGTTCACGCACCACCAGCACGCTCGCGAGCACATGACCGTCGAGATGGCGATCTACCTGCTCAACCTGTTCACCGACGGCTACAGCACCGACAGCCGCATCGCCAACCTGGTCAACACCCGCGAGATCTGGATCATGCCGGACCTCAACCCCGACGGTGGCGAGTACGACATCGCCACCGGTTCCTACCGCTCCTGGCGCAAGAACCGGCAGCCCAACTCCGGCTCGTCGTACGTGGGCACCGACCTCAACCGCAACTGGGGCCACCAGTGGGGTTGCTGCGGGGGCTCCTCCGGCTCCACCTCCAGCGACACCTACCGGGGTTCCGCGGCCGAGTCGGCTCCCGAGGTCAGGGCGGTGGCCAACTGGGTCCGCAGCAGGGTCGTCGGCGGCGTGCAGCAGATCAAGTCGCACATCGACTGGCACACCTACGGTGAGCTGATCCTGTGGCCGTACGGCTACACCTACAACGACACCGGCCCCGGCCTGACCCAGGACGACCGCGACGCCCACGCGACCCTGGGCCAGAACATGGCCACCACCAACAACTACACCCCCCAGCAGGCCAGTGATCTCTACATCACCGACGGTTCGATCGACGACTGGATGTGGGGCGTCTACAAGATCTTCAGCTACACCTTCGAGATGTACCCGACCGGTTCCTCGCCGGGCTTCTACCCCCCCGACGAGCAGATCGTCCCGCAGACCACCCGTAACCGTGAAGCCGTGCTCCGCTTCCTGGAGTACTCCGACTGCGTCTACCGCATCATCGGCAAGGAGCCGCAGTACTGCGGCACCGGCACCCCGCCGGTGACCGTCTACTCCGACGAGTTCGAGACGGCGGCCGGCTGGACGACCAACCCCTCGGGCACCGACACCGCCACCTCGGGCCAGTGGGAGCGCGGCGTCCCGCAGGCCACCACCTCCAGCGGCGCCAAG
>NZ_JBEXUE010000739.1:0-3360 GCF_040614275.1 Streptosporangium sp. NPDC006013 | reverse complement strand
GGAGCCGCAGCGTGCTGCGGTGGCCGACGACAACGCGGCGAGGCGCCGCCTGACCGACCGCAGTAGGCAAAAGATCCGCAGGACAGGGCCTAGTCGGGGGCCTCCACGGACTCCAGAACGCGGGCGAAGCGGGAGGCGGCGAGCTCCCAGCTCCACTCGCGCGCGACCCACTCGCGCCCGCGTTCACCCATGGCACGTGCCCCGGCCGGATCCTTGAGCAGGTCGACCAGGGTCGCCGTGACCTCGTCCGGACGGGTGCCGTCGACGACCAGGCCGGTCTGCCCGCGTAGCACGGCGTCGGGGGCGCCGCCCGAGGAGCCCGCCACCACGGGCAGCCCGCTGGCGGACGCCTCCAGATAGACGATGCCGAGCCCCTCCACGTCGATACCGCCCAGGCGGGTACGGCACGGCATGGCGAACACGTCGCCCGCTGCCAGGTAGCCGGGCAGCGCGGCCTCCGGCACGGGGCCGATGATCTGGACCGAGCCGCCCATCGGCCTGGCCAGCCGCTCCAGGGTCCTGCGGTACGGGCCACCGCCGACGATCAGGAGCATCGCGTCGGGAACGTCCCGCAGCACGCCGGGCCAGGCTCGCAGCAGCGTGTCCTGGCCCTTGCGCGGCACCAGCCTGGACAGGCAGAGCACCACCGGCCGCTCTCCCAGTCCGAGCGCCGCGCGCGCCTGCTCTCTCCCGGCCTCGGGCGCGAACACCTCGGTGTCGACGCCGGGCGCGAGCCGCACCAGCTTGTCCTCGGGTATCACCCTGGCCAGCCGCTGCCGGGTGTACTCCCCCAGGTAGGTGACCACGTCGGCGTGCGCGCCGATCCTGGCGAGCACCCGGCGGCCGATCGGGAGCGCCGTCCAGCCCGCCTCGTGGCCGTGGGTGACCATGACGACGCGGCGGACCCCGGCCTCGCGCATCCTGGGCGCGAGCAGCCCGAGCGGTGCCGCCGCCCCGAAGACCACGGTCTCGCAGCCGAACTCGGCGATCAGTGCGGCCGCCCGGCGGGCGACGGCGGGGGTGGGCAGCATCAGCGAGGTGGGGTGCCGCACCACGGGGTAGGGCTGCCGCAGGTCGAAGTCCTCGCTGCCGGGCCACTGGGGGGCGTAGACGGCGACCGAGCCGGGCGGGCGGCGGGCGATGAGACCGTACACGAACGACTGGATCCCTCCGGCGCGGGGCGGGAAGTCGTTCGTGACCACCAGCGTGCGCCTCATGGCTCGGAGAGACCGTTCAGCCGGGCCCAGGAGCGCGCCAGCGCGATGCGCTGCGGCGCGCTGGGATGCGAGGCGTAGAGCACGTACTCCACGAGGTCGGGCGACAGATCCGAGATGTTGGTGACCGCCAGCCGTTTCTGCATGGCGACGAACGTCGCCGGATCCCTGGTCAGGTCCAGCGCGTGAACGTCCGCACGGGCCTCGATGTGCCGGCTCACCAGGTTCTGTGCCGGTCCTGACAGCACCGTGACCAGACTGAGCAACCCCATGACCAGGCCCACCGCCCTCGGGTCGCCGATGGAGGAGATCCCCGCGCGGCGCCGCACGCCCCCCGCCGAGGTCACCACGTAGAGCAGGCACGCCCCGAACGCCGCGCCCAGAGCTCCGACGAGCGTACCGGAGAGCACGTCACCCGCCTTGGCGTGACCGAGCTCGTGCGCGACCACCAGCTCGACCTCGTCGGCGGGCGCCCGGAGCAGCGTGTCGTAGACGACGATCCTGCGGGTCGCGCCGAATCCGGAGACGTAGGCGTTGAGCGCGGTGGTCCGCCGGGAGGCGTCGGCGACGAGCACGTCCTCCACCGGCACGCCGTCCCTGGCGGCCATGGCGAGCAGGTCGTCGCGGAGTTGTCCGGCCTCCATCGGCCTGAAGTCGTTGAAGATCGGCTCGATGAGCACCGGATAGGCGAAGGAGGCCGCCACCGTCAGCGCGAACGCGCCGGCCGCCGCCGGGATCCACCAGCGCCGGTAGCGCCGTGCCAGCGCGACCACCGCCAGAACCATGATCGCGGTCAGCGCGGTGCCGACACCGATGCTCTTGATCCGGTCGGCGGTCCAGGTCGGCCAGGTCTGGGTGGACAGCCCGAAGTCGCGCAGGTAGGTCTCCGACCACATCCCCAGCGGCCAGCGCAGCATCGCGACGGCCACCGACAGCGCCAGCACGCCGAGCAGCGCCCGCAACCACCACGGCCCCCGCAGCCGGCCGACGAGCCGCGCGCCCAGCGGGGTGCCCACCAGCACCCCCGCCACCACCAGCGTCAGGCCGAGGGAGAGGTAACCCGGTACGCTGACCAGCTTGTCGAACGCCTCGGACCTGGCGATCTGCTCGGCCGTGAAGTCGCGGGCCGGATCGGGGACGACCGCCGGGGCCCCCTCGGGCAGCGCCCGCCAGGGCGTGGCGAACGCCACGACCGCCAGCGTGACCACCCCCAGCGCGGCCAGCGCCCACCCCGCCGGCCGCACGCCCGAGGGCGCGTCCGTCGTGCTCAGCGTCATCAAACACCTCCAGCGTGGAGCCCGAACCCGGGGCCCCGTCCTTTGGATCTTCTGCCTGCCGCGGTCGGCCGGACGGCGCCTCGCCGAGTCGTCACCGGTCACCGCGGCACGCCGCGGCTCCCTCCCGTGCCTTGCGAGGCACCCGCCGACCACTCCTCGCCACGGCGAGATCCGCCAGGTGAGCCCTGGACCGGGAAAGGACACAAGGATGTCAGGCGAGTTCCTTTCCGAGGTAGTCACGCCACGCCACGGTGAGTTGGGCAGGCGACAGGCCGAGCGTGCCGGTGACATCGCCACCGTAGAGCCTCACCAGAGCCTTCTCGCCGAAGCGCTCCGCGATGAACCGGCAGGCGAGCCAGGCCTCCTCGTACACCTGCGCGAGCCGCGGGGCGCCGGGGGCGAAGTCGGCGGGACCGGGGAGACGGGCGGGCAGGACTCCGGCGCGCACCTCGGCGGCCAGTTCGGCGGCGGCCGTCCGCACCGGGATCCCGGCATCGCGGTAGCCCACGTAGTCGGCGAAGCCCTCCGACAGCCACATCGGCACCCGGCCGCCACGGGTCGCGCCGGTGGCCACGTGCACGAGCTCGTGCGTGATCACCACGTCCCTGCCGGTCGTGCTGAGCCTCGCGTAGCCCGAGGGCAGGACGATCACCCGGTCCGCGGTCGCCATCGCGGCCAGGCCCCGGGTGCTCTCCGCTCCGGCGAGTGCCGCGGCCTCGGCGTCGGTGGCGGGGAACAGGATCACCGCTCGGACCGGCCCCCAGATCGCCGCGACCGCGCGGCGGGCCCGGTCGGCTGGCAGTGCTCGATGATCTGCAGCGCCGTGCACACACGGTCGGACAGGGCCAGGCGGGAGGGGGCGGCCATGT
>NZ_JBEXUE010000738.1:2995-3380 GCF_040614275.1 Streptosporangium sp. NPDC006013 | reverse complement strand
CCGCCCCGTCAAGCAGACCACCCTGAAAGGCCACACCAGCTACGTGACAGCGGTGGCGGTGACCCCCGACGGGCGCACCGCGATCACCGGCAGCGGCGACGAAACCGCGATCGTGTGGGATCTGGCCGACCGGACCCGCCCCGTCAAGCAGGCCCCCCTGAAAGACCACACCGGTCCCGTGTACGCGGTGGCGGTGACCCCCGACGGACGCACCGCGATCACCGGCAGCCACGACAACACCGCGATCGTGTGGGATCTGGCCGACCGCACCCACCCCGTCAAGCTCACGACCCTGAAAGACCACACCGGTCCCGTGTACGCGGTGGCGGTGACCCCCGACGGACGCACCGCGATCACCGGCAGCCACGACAACACCGCGATCGTG
>NZ_JBEXUE010000738.1:0-2898 GCF_040614275.1 Streptosporangium sp. NPDC006013 | reverse complement strand
GTGTGGGATCTGGCCGACCGCACCCACCCCGTCAAGCAGACCACCCTGAAAGACCACACCAGCTACGTGAAAGCGGTGGCGGTGACCTCTGACGGGCGCACCGCGATCACCGGCAGCTACGACAAAATCGCGATCGTGTGGGATCTGGCCGACCGCACCCGCCCCGTCAAGCAGGCCACTCTGAAAGGCCATACCAGCTACGTGGACGCGGTGGCGGTGACCTCCGGCGGGCGCACCGCGATCACCGGCAGCGACGATAAAATCGCGATCGTGTGGGATCTGGCCGACCGCACCCGCCCCGTCAAGCTCACGACCCTGAAAGGTCACACCGGTCCCGTGTCCGCGGTGGCGGTGACCCTCGACGGGCGCACCGCGATCACCGGCAGCCACGACGAAACCGTAATCATGTGGGATCTGACCGACGCCGCCGAAATTGCCGCACGACCGCTGAACGCAGCCTGCGCAATCCTCGATCGAGAGCTCAGCCCGGAGGAGTGGTCCCGGTACGCACCTGGCCTGGACCGTCTCAAGGTCTGCGGGATCTGACCGGCCGTACTGGCTGCCCGGCCTACCCTCTCGGCCTCTAGCGTCAAAGACGAATAAGGCCTCATGCGGCCCAACGCCCCTACCCCGATCGCAGTGACAGCCATGACCCGTTCCGGATCGGCCCCGGTGTCGACTGCGATCAGCCAGTTCCCGTTCCTGCACCACGCTCACCAGGGTTGAGCGGTTGAGCCTCCTGGTTCGATGCCGAACCTCGGCAACCGCTCGGCCTCACCTGCACGCCCAGTGCGACCGAGCAACGCGATCAGCCTGTCCTGAGCGGGCCAATGGCCCGTCTCGACGGCGTGCACAAGCAGCCGTTCCGCCTCGCGCGTGCGCCCGTCACGTAATAGCAGGTCGCAGGTCGCGTCGAGGTCCCCGCTGTCGGCCGCCCGCCGCAGGCACGCATCGCCCTCCTCCCGCCTTCCCGTACGTTCCAGCAGCCGAGCCAGGTCTCGCCAGGCCGCGGGCGAGGGGTCGCGACGCAGCCAGTCCTCCGCCTCGAACATGAGGCCTTCGAGCACACGCAGCCTGGCGAGGATCCACCGCGCATCGGAGTCACCCGATTCGGCCAGCATGGTCCAGTGTGCCTCGTCGGCGTCACGGTTCCCGTTCAGGTCCGAGCTGACGAAGATGCCGAGCAGAGTGTCCCTGACGTCGACGAACGTCCCGAACTCAGCCCGCGCCGCATCTGCGTAAGGTTCGGCCACGACCTGAGAGAGGATATACGTGACCTTGTCCACCCCCACCCCGCGCCACTGTTGTGCTATCGGCCACGTCTGCATGTTGGGCGGGGCATGCGGCGGGAGGGGATCTCCTGGCTCCCACTCCAGCCATGCGCGGGCCCAGCGCGCCCAGATCTCGGGGTCCGGGCAGTCGAGCAGGTCGATCTGAAGCAGCGCTCGCCCAAGTTGCTGCCACTGGCCGGGAATCGTGGCTGAGCAGGCTGGCGTTCCTTCGTCGTCCGCGAAGAACGCGCGGTTGTTCCATGCGCCGGCCTCCTGGTCGTGGCCCGCCTGTCGCAGCAGGCTGGCCGCGATACGGAAGAGGCCCCGTCCGACAGCGTTACGGCCGAGCCTGAGACGGTCGTCGGAGTCGGTGGTGTGGCGGGCCAGGGCGTCCCAGAGCGCGGCCGGAGCACGTTCCCTCTCGCGCTGCAGGTGCTGCACCAGGTAGTCGTACGGTTCGTAGCGGGGCTCCGCGCCGGTGCGGGCACGCAGCGCGGTGACGGCGGTCACCGCACGGCGGACGTCGGTGCGGCTTCCGTCGGCGCGATGGCCGTCGCCCAGCGCGGTGAGGGCGCCGGCGAGGTCGGCGAGGTCGCCTGGCCGCTGCGACGGTCCCAGATAGCCGTCGGCCGCCGCGGTCAGTACCGCGGGCGACAGGGGCGCGCGGTGGCCCAGGCGTCGGGCATCCAGCGCGGCGGTGATCAGGGCGTGCTCGACCGGTGTGAACAGGCCGCCGCGAATATAGGCGTCCAGCAGTTCGGGACCACCGGTCAGATGCTGGATCACCCTGCCATCGGCCGCGCCCGCCGCGAGCGCGGCAGATAGCCGCCGATCGTCGACGTTCAGCGTCGCGAACTCGTCCAGCTCAGCGGTATCGAGCCGGTCGGGTACGCGGATGTTGCACGCGTACGGCCCGGTGAGCAAAGTGCGGGCGGCGACATGTGCGTCGGGCAGCAGTCCCTGGGCGGTCAAGGCCTGCCAGTAGGGCCGCTCCCATAGTGCGCCGAGCACCATCACGCGAGTGGCACCGGCCAGCAGCGCGACCAGGAGTTTGGCCGCCCGCTCCCCGTCCGCGCCCTCCAGGAACCGCTGTGTCTCGTTCAGCCACAGCACCGTGTCAGGGTCGACCCGCCGTTCCAGCCGCGCGCACAGCTCGGCCGCGTCCGCCGGGACCGCCAGCGCCCAGTGGGGGAGAACCGTGTGTGCCGCCTCCCACAGCGCCCGCGTCTTGCCCGTCGCGGAGTCACCGGTCAGCACCGCCAGTACCGGCCGACCGCCTCGCGCCGCGACCCGGCCGAGCACGGCACGCAACTCGCGGTCGTGCTCCCTGACCAGGTATGCCGTCAGCGGCGCGGTGGCGATACCGCCGGGGTCGGGGGCACGGTGCACGCCTAGCCCCAGCGGGTCGGCGGCGGACACCGTCAGCGGGGGCATCACGGCGCGGGACCGAGGGCCGACGCCGTACCACACTGGCCACGACGCCTCATCCAGCAGCCCGGGCGACAGCCCCTCCAAGTTGAGGAGTCCCTGCCGGACCTGCTCACGCGCGGCGCCGATCGCCACCCTAACCACGGCCAGCAGCATCGTGGCCGTGGCGGGGCGGTGCCGTCCGGCCGCCCAGTCGCTC
>NZ_JBEXUE010000737.1:0-3385 GCF_040614275.1 Streptosporangium sp. NPDC006013 | reverse complement strand
AGCGGCCGGGCCTCGCCCCGCACGGCCAGCTCCACCTCCATGGCGAAGGCCGAGGCGGCCGCCGCGAAGAAGATCAACGAGAAGATCCGCAGGGGTTACGCCCCCGCCGTGCAGGGGGTGCGCCAGCGCCGCACGGTCACCAGGCGCAGCGTGGAGAGCGCCCGCTCCACCGCCACCCAGGCACCGGTGCTCTGGCGCTTCGCCAGCGGTGCGGCGGCGTTCGGCATCTTCGTCGACTCCGAGCGCTGCTGGGTCGGCAACCAGCGCGGTGACGTCTACACCGTCACCCACGGCGGCACCGTCACCGGCCGTTTCCGGCTCCCCGACGGGGTCAAGTGCATCGTCGGCGACGACTTCTGGATCTACGCGGGCGCCGACGACGGTAAGGTCTACGACCTCGGCGGCAAGGTCCCGAGGGTCGCGTACGAGATCGCCGAGGATGTCGACATCTACTGGCTGGACATCCACGACGGCGTGCTGGGCGTCTCCGACCGCGCTGGGCGGATCACCACGATCGACCACGAGGACGAGTTCCAGTGGGCGCGCAAGGGCAGGGGCGACTCGGCCTGGATGGTCCGCTGCGACGACGAGGCCGTCTACCACGGACACTCCACCGGGGTGGCCCGCTATGACGCCGCGGACGGGGCACCAGTGTGGGAGACGCCCATCAACGGCGCGGTGCTGTTCGGCTGGCAGGAGTCCGGTTCGGTCTACGCCGGCACCTCGCGCGGCGCCGTGCACCGGCTGCGCAAGTCGGACGGCGTCAGCCAGGCGGTCTACCGCTGCGACGCCACGGTCTTCTCCTGCGCCACCGCCCCCGAAGGCCGCTACGTCTTCGCCGGTGACAATCACTCCTCGATCTACTGCTTCGACCAGGGCGGCGAGCGCCTGTGGAAGCTGGCCACCGGTTGCGGCTCCGCCTTCTCCATGCAGTATCTCGACGACCGCCTCTACATCGTGACCACCGACGGCACCCTGGCCTGCATCGACGTGGCCGAGGAGGCGATCAGGGCGGCCCAGGGGGGCAGCGTCCCCGAGTCTGTCGACGTCAAGGCGTCCGCCGGGCTGGCGGTGGTGGAGCCCACCACCGCGCTGGAGACCGTGGTGCTCGACACGGTCTCGCACACCGGCGAGGGCGTGGTGGTGGAGTGCTTCCGCGAGGGCGAGCGGCTCCGGGTACGGGTGGTCAGCGAGGGCTACGACACTCGGTGGAACGTGCAGTTCCCCAAGGGCGTGCGCGAGGCCGGGGCACGTTACCTCGTCGAGGGCGTCCGCTTCTCCGAGCGGGGCGGTTTCTACCGGGCCTACGGCGACATCAGGCGCCTGCTCTGACCGTACGGCGAAGCCGGCTCCCCGGCCGGGAGCCCGTCATGGGCCGAGACCGCTCGGCCCATGACGGGGGTGGTCAGGCCGCCGGGGCGGTCCACTTCTGGTTGGCGTTGCCGCTGCACTCCCAGATCTGCAGGCGGGTGCCGTTGGCGCTGGACTGGCCGGTGGCGTCCAGGCACTTGTTGGAGGCGGGGTTCACGATGTCGCGGGCCCCGCTGTAGACCCACTGCTGGGCCGCGGTGCCGTTGCAGTCGTAGAGCTGGATCTGCGTTCCGTTGGCGGTGCCGGCGGCGGTGACGTCCATGCACTTGCCGAGGGCGCGGATGGTGCCGTCGGTGCCGAGGGTCCACTGCTGGGCGGCGGTGCCGTTGCAGTCGTAGAGCTGGACGGCGGTGCCGTTGGCGCTGCTTGCGGCGGCGACGTCGACGCACTTGCCGCCGATGCCGGTGATCTGCCCGGTACGGCCGCCGCTGCCGCCGCCCTGGGCGTAGACGCGGACGTAGTCGATGGTCAGCTGCTGGGGGAAGGTCGTGGAGGCGTCGGGCGAGCCGGGCCAGTTCCCGCCGACGGCCAGGTTGAGGATCATGAAGAACGGGTGGTCGTAGACCCAGGGGTTGCCCCGGGTGTCGGCGGGGGTCTTCCTGGAGTACTGGATGCCGTCGACGTACCAGGTCACCGAGCCGGGCTCCCAGTCGACGGTGAAGGTGTGGAAGGCGTCGGCGAAGGCCTGACCGCCGGGGAGGGTGTAGCTGCCGCTCAGCGGGCTGCCCCCGGAGTAGCCGGGGCCGTGCAGGCTGCCGAGCACCTGCCCCGGCACGCTGCCGACGTTCTCCATGATGTCGATCTCGCCGCTCGCGGGCCAGCCGACCGATCCGATGTTGTCACCCAGCATCCAGAACGCCGGCCACATGCCCTTGCCCCTGGGCAGCTTCATCCGTGCCTCGAAGCGGCCGTAGGCGCGGGTGAAGGTCGCGGCGGTGGTCAGCTTCCCCGAGGTGTACTCGCAGGAGCCGTACCAGCAGCCGTACCCGGCGGGGTTGCCCTTGCGCGCGGTGATGACCAGGTTGCCGGCGCCGTCGTGGGCGATGTTCTCGTTGCCGGCCGTGTAGTACTGCCGCTCGTTGTTCCCGAAGCCGCCGCCACCGACCTCGCGGCGCCACTTGGCGGCGTCGGGGCCGGTGCCCGCGGCGGCGTTGAACTCGTCGGACCAGACGAGGGGGCCGGGGGCCGCGGCGGCCTGGGCGGCAGTGGTCTGGGCGGTGGTCTGGACGGTGGCGGTCTGGGCGCCCGCGGCGGAGGGGACGAGGGCGGCGGAGGTGAGGAGCATCGCCGCGAGGAGGCCGCCGATTCGCGCGAGCGGGGTTCGCGTGCGGTGCGGGCCGGTGGGTGGCACGGGCCGGGGGTGCGGGCTGGTGGAAATCATCGGTGCTTCCTTTCGAGCCGATGTCCGCTGGAAGGGAGATGGCATGGTCCGGTGGCCCCGTACCGGACGGTGACCGGAAAGTCACCGGTTCTCGGTCGGGGCGGACCGGTCGGGGTCAGAAGCCGGCCGTGACGCGGGTGAACTCCCAGTCGGGCTGGGCGATGCCGCTGCACTCGGAGCCCGCGTTGCCGCCGGGGCAGGGGCGGTCGCGGTTGACCGCCCAGTAGGCGAGGCGGGTCAGGCCCTTGGACTTGGCCCAGTCGCGGATCTGGGTCCAGGCCGCCACCGTGGTCAGCTCCTGCTGGTCGGACAGGCCGTTCATGCCGGAGATGCCCATCCGGGCGTACGCCTGCGCGTCGGTCCAGCCGTTGGCCGCCTTCAGCGCGTTCTTCAGGCCCTCGGAGGAACTGACCGTGGCGTTGTAGATGTTCGAGGCGCCGAAGTTGAACGGCATGATCGTGTAGTTGTCGATCGGCACGGCCAGCGCCCTGGCCTGGTTGATCAGGCGGATACCGGCCGCGCTCGGGCCGCCGGTCCCGGTGCCGAAGGTGACGGCGATCTTGACGTTGGGGTTGTTCTGCTTGACGATCTTCAGGCCGTTGAGGATGCGGTCCTGGACCGTGTAGTTCTCGA
>NZ_JBEXUE010000736.1:0-3461 GCF_040614275.1 Streptosporangium sp. NPDC006013 | reverse complement strand
CCGAGCCTGCGGTAGAGCTCGTAGGAGCGGGCCACGGCGCCGGGGTCGGCGGCCATCGGCCGCATGGCGGCGAACAGCCGCTCCCGATCCTCCGGCTCAGACGGGAGCCGGACCGGGAACCGGGGTCAAGGCCGGAATCGGGATCGGGGAAGGTGCCGGATCAGGGGAAGAGCCGGCCGTACTCGGCCAGGGCGACGGCGACGTCCACCTGTGCCCAGAACCGGTGGTAGTTGAAGGACGGGGCGGGCCCGGTGCCCTTCAGGAAGGCGTCCACCTTCGGCCAGTCCGGGTCGTTCTTGTAGAAGGACCGGATGGACAGGAAGGTCGAGCTGGAGTTGATCACGTCACCGTTGGGCATCTTGCCGCTCCAGCCCGCGGGGACGTAGACCGGGTCGTTGAGGCGCCGGTAGTCGGCCTTGGTCTCGGGGACCGAGACACCCTTGGCGTCCTGGTTGTTCTTCCACATGCCGTCGAGCAGGCCCTTGGCGACGTTCTTGGCGGTGGCGTTGCCGGACTTGGCCGCGTAGTACATCAGCACCTTGGCGTAGGAACCCGCCACGCCCACGTCCGTCGTGTAGTCCCTGATGCTCACGTGCAGCCCGCTGTTGCCGCCGGGGTTGCTCGCGTTCCAGGTGTCGGGCTGGCCGGTCCACACCAGGGTCGAGGGGATCTGGTAGGTCCCGTCGGCGTTGACGGTGGTGTTGTCGGTGGCCCACTTGACCCACTTGTCGAGGATCAGCTTGGCGTCGGCGTTGCCGGTCGCGTAGTAGAGCTCCGCGACCCGCTCCATCGTCCACGCCTGGAAGCCGAACCACTGGTTGGACGGCGGGTCGTGGTAGACCGGCTGCCAGTCATAGGCCATGCCGTAGAAGGTGGGCAGTGTCGACGGCGGGGCCGCGTAGTGACCCTGCCAGCTGTTGGTGGCGCCACCGGCGATCGCGCCCTCGCTCGACTGGAGCCAGCGGTAGAACTCAAGCTGCCGCTTGGCGCTGATGGTCCAGTCCGCGACGGCGGTCGTGCCCTTGGGCTTGAGCACGTCCACACTGGACAGCGCCCAGGCGGCCATCGGGTTCTGGTAGCCGGAGTGGTTGTGGCTGGAGCCGATCCGCCAGGCCCAGCCGGCGGAGCTGTCGTTGGCGCCGCCCCAGGCGTAGTACCAGCTCAGCAGGTAGGAGGCACTGTCCTTGCCGGTGCCCGCCGCACACGAGGTGCTGGTGCAGCCCTGCTTCTTGAAGTACTTGTCGTACATCGAGTAGCGCAGGTAGTCACCCATCTTCGCGGCCTTGGCGACCGTGGCCGAGACCTGCGACGCCTTGTTCTGCTCGGTGGCCCAGGTGTGCGCCCAGTAGGCCACCTGGACGGCGCGGGCGTCCGCGTCGGGGGCGTTGGTGTACTTCCACTGCTTGGCGTAGCTGCTGTCCCCGGTGAACAGGTCCAGGAAGCCGTTCGGGCCACCGTGCTTGAAGGTGTCGCAGGACGGCTGCGGAATGGTCTCGAAGACCGACTCCTCGGGGCCGCGCTGGTAGGTGTTGATGTAGGCGGGTCTGGTGGTGCCGTCCCCGCAGCGGCCGAAGCCGTAGGTGTTGTCCACGTCCAGCAGCCAGTGCATGCCGTAGACGTCGCTGGTGCCGTAGGCGGTCTTCAGCTCGTTCGCGATCGGGTCGACGCCGACGCTCACGCCGTTGTCCAGCTTGGAGGGGTACTGCTTGATGTCGTCCCACTCGCCGGCGTACGTGGCGGGCTTGGACGGGTTGTAGAAGGAGTTGGTCGGCTGGTCGGCGGTGGCCGGGATGATGTACTTCTCCATCGAGGCCCAGGCGGCGTTGAACCTGCTCCAGTCGCCGGTCACCTTGCCGTAGGCCGCCTCCAGCCACAGGTAGTAGCTGTAGGCCTCGGAGGTGGTCTCGTGCCCGTGGTCCGGCGCCTCGACCATGAAGGTCTCGACGGAGTGGTAGGGCACGCCCTCCGGCGAGAAGTAGCCGTTCGCCGGGTCCTTGAGCTTGTTGTACATCGCGACGAAGCGCTTGATGTACTCGTTGTCGCCACCGCTGACGTCGTTGTCCACCTCGGTGGCGGTCACCTTGGCCGAGGTGTGACCGGGGGCGGTCGAGGTGAACTCCGCACTGCCGGAGGTCTGGTCGGCGTCCTCGGCGGCGGCGATCCGCACCGTCTGGGCCGTGTTCCAGTTGGCGGTGGTGAAGGTCAGCGACGCGCCGGAGGAGACGGTCAGGTCGGTGTCACCGCTCGTCCTGGCGGTCGTCACGGTGACGTTCGAGGTCGGGGCCTTGGAGAGCTTGACCGAGAAGTCGGCGGTGCCGCCCTCGGGGACGGCGATCGTGGACGGGGTGGCGAGCACCGCGGCGGCGGAGTCGGCGGTGACGGTGATCCCCACCGGGGTGGAGGTGGTGACCGCCCCCGCGTTGTCGGTCGCCCGCGCGGTGAGCGAGTAGCTTCCGGCGGCGACGTTCGTCCAGTTGAAGGCGTACGGCGCGGTGGTGTCGGTGCTCAGCACCGTGCTGCCGTTGAGGAACTCGACCTTGGAGACGGTGCCGTCGCTGTCGGCCGCGTCGGCGGTGATCGGGACCGTCGCGGGCGCGGCGAAGGTGGCCCCGGCCGCCGGAGCGGTGATCTTCACCGTGGGCGGCTGGTTGACGGGGGTGGTCCCGCCACAGGCCACGCCGTTGACCGTGAAGGAGGTCGGCTTGGGGTTGGTACCGGACCAGCTGCCGTTGAAGCCGATGCTGGTCGAGGCGCCGGTGGCCAGGTTGCCGTTCCAGTCCAGGTTCTTGGCGGTGACGGCCTGGCCGCTCTGCGCCCAGGTGGCGCTCCAGCCCTGGGTGACCTTCTGGGTGGTCGTCGGGAAGCTGAACCCGAGGGTCCAGCCGGTCAGCGGGTCACCGAGGTTCTTGACGGTCACGCTGGCGGTGAAGCCGCCCTGCCAGTCGTTGGTCGTGTAGGTCACGTCACAGGAGATGGCGGCGAGCGCGGGCGAGGCTGCCAGCGCGGTGGTCGTCCCGGCCGCCAGGCTGAGCAGCGCCAGCGCGGCGACCCGTCTCCGGAAGCGTGGGAGCGCTCCCGCTTTGATGGGATATCGATGCATGAAGTGGGCCTCCGGGGGTGAGATCAGCACGAATTTGCTGGTAGTGGCCTCGCGCAGGATCAAGCAAGGGAGAGAGGGGGTGGGAGCGCTCCCATAAGGGATTCTGGGGACAGTCCCGGGGATGTCAATGGCATGTGTCCTCGGTTACGTCGATGTTTCACGACCCATGCCGCCAGGCTGCTACGATCCGCGCCACTTTTTTCGCAGGCCGTGAAAGTTTCAGGCTTCCCGATCTTGGGGGTCGAGCGCTTGCTTGCGAGGCCGAGTCCGGTCCCGGGGGCCGCCGAACACCGGAGCTCGTGCCGGGATCCGTTTCAGGACCCGGAGAGATGCCACGCGAGGGCGTGCCGCCGAGCGGCAC
>NZ_JBEXUE010000735.1:0-3469 GCF_040614275.1 Streptosporangium sp. NPDC006013 | reverse complement strand
AGCATGACGCTCAAGCCCGGCCTCTATCAGCGAGATCTGGCCGCCCTGCAAGTGGTGCAGTCGAAGCTGCTGGACGACGGCATCGCCTATGTACGCCGTCCTGGTGACCGCGCTGGCCGCGCTGAGCGGGCGCGACGCGGCCGGGTGCGTCCTGGTGGCCGCGGCGGTGCTGACCGGGCAACTCTCGATCGGCTGGTGCAACGACGCGGTGGACGCGGCGCGGGACGCCGCCGCGGGCCGCACCGGCAAGCCCGTCGCCGGTGGCGTGGTGAACGCCCGCACGGTGTGGGTCGCCGCGATCGTGGCCCTGGCGCTCTGCGTGCCGCTCTCCCTGGCCTCGGGGCCGGCGGCAGGTGCGGTCCACCTCGTCGGCGTCGCCGCGGCCTGGGCCTACGATCTCGGACTCAAGGCGACCGCGCTCTCCTGGCTGCCGTACGTGGTGGGCTTCGGCTCGCTTCCCGGGTTCGTGACCCTGGGCCTGCCGGGACATCCGTGGCCCGCCTGGTGGGCGGTCCTGGCCGCGGCGCTGCTCGGCTGCGGGGCGCACCTGGCCAACGTGCTCCCCGACATCCCCGCGGACCTCGCCGGTGGGGTCAGGGGCTGGCCGCAGCGGCTCGGTGTCGCCCGCGTCCGCGTCCTGATCCCGCTGCCGCTGCTGGCCGCGACCGCCCTGCTCGTCTTCGGCCCCACGGGGTCGCCGGGCGCGGGGGGCTGGGCGGCGCTGGCGGTGGCCGGAGCCTTCACCGCCTGCGGGGTGGTGCTGGGCCGAACCTCGCCGCGTGTTCCCTTCGCAGTGGCGGTCGCCGTCGCCGCGGTCGCCGTCCTGCTGCTCCTCGCGCGCGGCACCGCCATCACCGCGTCCTGACCCCGCAGGCCGGGTGCCTCTCAGCCGGAGGTCGCGGAGGCCGGCTCGTTCCAGGGGATCCGGTAGTCGTACATCCAGGCCAGCGCGTTCCTCCTGTCCACCTGCCGCATGATCATCGGTAGTGTGAGATCGCGGAAGAAGGCGCCGACGGCTCCCTGCGCCTTGCCGCTCCCGTTGCGTCTGCCGTGCTCCACGATCCGCTCCACCCGCTTGCGCCGCACCGCCTCGAAGGTGGCGAACGCGTCGCGGGTGCCGGGGACGTCCCGCAGGCACTTGGCCAGCACCACGGCGTCCTCGATCGCCATGGACGCACCCTGGCCGGAGGAGGGCGAGGTCGCGTGCGCGGCGTCGCCCAGGATCACCATGCGCTCGTTGAACCACTTCGGCACGGTCGGGAAGTCGTAGGTGTTCCAGCCGGCCATGATGTGGTCGGTCGCGCCGATGATGTCGAGCATCGGCCCGCTGTCATCGCCGAACAGTTCTGTCAGCCTGGTACGCCACTGCGCCGGGGTGATCGCCGCGAGTTCCTCCGGCGTCGGCTCCCTGGGGCTCGGCGGGTTGGCGAACCACCACACCGCTCCGTCCGGATGGATCAGGTAGCCGAAAAAGCATCTTCTGCCGAAGATGAAGTGGCTCGTTCCCGGCTCGCCGGGCACCTTGACGCCGTGCGCGAAACCGCCGGTGTTCAGCAGGCCGACGTGCCGGGCGCGAGGCGCCCCGGCGTCGATGATCGTGCGGGTCCGCGAGTGGAGCCCGTCGGCGCCGATCAGCAGCTCGCCTTCGGCCGCGCTGCCGTCGGCGAAGACCGCGCGCACCCCGCCCGCGGTGATCGAGGCGTCGGTGAGGCGCCTGCCGTAGTGGATCCGCACGCCGCGCCGTACGGCCTCGTCGCGCAGCACCCGATAGAGATCGGCGCGCTTCAGCGTCCGGCTGGGCTGCCAGACGGAGGCGAGTGGCCTGCCGCGCCCGTTGAACATCAGCATCCGCGAGGAGTCCATGCCCAGGTCGCTGACGAGATCGTGCAGGTCGAGGGGGCGTAGCGCCTCCAGCCCGTTGACCGCGAGCGTGAGGAAGGCGCCCACGCCATCGGAACCTTGGTCGTACGCCTCGAAGACCTCGCTGTCGATGCCGGCGCGCTGCAGGGCCATCGCTGTCACCGGGCCGGCGATGCCTCCGCCGGCTATCAGGGCTTTTTTAGTCATAAGATGACTATACATAGAATAACTATTGTTGGGTAGGCCGTTACGATGTGCACCATGTCTACGAGGCGGTCCCCCCTGGCCATGGCGCTGCTCTCGCTGGTCTGTGAGGCGCCGATGCACGCGTACCAGATGCAGCGGATGATCAAGGAGCGGCACAAGGACGACGTCGTCAACGTCGCGCAGCGCAACAGCGTCTACCAGACCATCGACAGGCTGCTCCGCGACGGGCTCATCGCGGTCCGTGAGACCTCGCGCGAGGAGAACCGGCCCGAGCGGACCGTCTACGAGCCCACCGACGCGGGCCGTGACACGCTGCGGCAGTGGATGCGGACGATGCTCTCCGCGCGGGCCCGCGAGTTCCCGGAGTTCCCCGCCGCACTCGCCTTCATGCCCGTGCTGCCGCCCGATGAGGTCCGTGCGGCGCTCGACGAGCGCCTGATCTCCCTGGAGGCGCGACTGTCGGAGTTGGGCCGCGACCTGACCGAGGGGGCGAAGTTCCTCCCGCGCCTCTTCCTGGTGGAGACCGAGTACCAGCGGGCCGTGCTCAAGGCCGAACTCGACTATGTCCAAGGCCTCGCCGACGACCTGCGCGCGGGCCTGATCGACTGGGACTTCCGCCTCTAGCGCCGGGTCCGGGTGAACGCCGAGGGGCGCCCGCGCGATGCGGGAGGAGTTCGCGGGGACGGTGCCACGACCGCCAGGAAGGTCGGCTCCTCGCCGAGATCCGGTCTTCATCCGGCCGGCCGACCCAGGACGGTGCGCAGCCCCTGAACGCGCTCGCGGCCAGGGGCTGCACGATTTCCGGCCAAGCCGCCGTTCTACGAGTTCGAAAGCACCTCGTGAAGTTTCGCGGCGAACGCCACGGGCTGGGCGCCGAAGCCGCCGTGGTCGCCGGGAAACACCACGTGCCCGATTCCCAGCTGTTTGGCCACGGCGAGGGCGCCCCGGTACGGGGGCTCGCCTTCCGACGCCTCGCCCACCGCCGCCACCACCCGCACCGAGGACGCCAGGAGCGCGGCGACGTCGGGGACGTACGTGGCGAACGGCGGCACCTCGTAGCCGATGAAGAACTCCATGTTCCTCGCCAGGCGCGCCATCATCTCCAGCATCTCCGGCTCGGGTTCCCCCTGCGGCCCCTGTCCGCCCCCCGGAACGCGCTGCTGCTCGTCGGCGGCCGAGTCGTCCCGCGCCGGCCCGCTGCTCATCTCGAACCCGGTGGTGAGGACCTGCCCCGCGGCCTCGGCGCCCTCCTTGGCGAAGGTGTCCCGCACGTTCCGGATGACGTCGCGCCAGTGGTCGCGGTCGGGCAGCATCTCGAAGAGCGGCGGCTCGTGGGCGACCAGGGCACGCACCTGCCCGGGGTGGCGGGCGGCCAGCTCCAGGCCGATCATCGCGCCGGAGC
>NZ_JBEXUE010000734.1:0-3470 GCF_040614275.1 Streptosporangium sp. NPDC006013 | reverse complement strand
GTCGGCCCATGACGAATGGGCCACCAAAAATTGTACCCGTAACCGGGCCTCTCCCTGACCTTCGGTCGTCAAGCGCCCCTTACGCGTCACGGGGGCCGTGACACGGGATCCGCCACGGCGAGCCGGGTGGCCGGAAGAAGGACGGCAGACGGCCTCCAGGAGAACAATCGATTCGCTGGGCGGCCTGGCAGTGCCCGAGCCCGGGCCGGCTCGCGGTCAGCGGGAACGCCGGCGGGGTGGCAGACGCGGCACCACGAGCCGGGGGCGGGCCGCCGGGTTGGGGGTGTGCGGCGGCTGCAGGACCAGGCGCTCCAGGGCGACCTCGATCGCCCGGTCCAGCTGGGTGTCCACACCCGCCGCGTAGTCCTGCGGAGTGATGTCGACCTCGATGTCGGGATCGGTGCCGTAGTTCTCCACCCGCCAGCCCACGTCGTCGAAGGCGAAGGAGAACTCCGGCTGGGTGGTGACCGTCCCGTCGGCCAGGTGATGCCGGGGCCAGATGCCGATCACCCCGCCCCAGGTGCGCTTGCCGATCAGCGGGCCCAGGCCGAGCAGCTTGAAGGTGTGACTGAAGATGTCGCCGTCGGAGCCCGCCCACTCGTTGGCGATCGCCACCATCGGGCCGCGCGGTGACTCCTCGGGGTAGGGCTCGGGCACGCCCCAGCGGGGGAAGTTGTAACCCCGGCGGCGCCGGGCCAGCTTCTCCAGCAGCAGCGCCGACACGTGGCCGCCGCCGTTGAAGCGGACGTCCACCACGAGCGCCTCTCGGTCGTACTCGGTCAGGAAGCCGCGGTGGAACTCGGCGTAGCCCTCCGGGCCCATGTCGGGGATGTGCAGGTAGCCGATCCGGCCGTCGCTGAGCTCGTGGCAGCGGGCTCGGTTGGCCTCCACCCAGTCGCGGTAGCGGCCAGGCCGCTCGTCGTCGACGGCCTTGACGGTGACGGTCCGCCTTTCGTCCCCGCGCTGGATGGTGAGCTGGACCTCCTGATCGGCCTGGTTGACCAGCAGCTCGTCGGGGCTGACCTCGGCGCCGACGGGCTGGCCGTTGACGGCCAGCACCACGTCACCCGGCTGTACGTCCACTCCGAGGCGGTTGAGCGGCGAGGTCGCCTCGGGGGCCCACCGGTCACCACCGACGATCTTCGCGATCCGGTGGACGCCGTCCTCGAAGGCCCAGTCGACGCCCAGCTTGCCCTGCCGGTAGTGCGGCCGGGGCCGGTAGGCGCCGCCGCTCTCGTAGGCGTGCGAGGTGCCCAGCTCGCCAAGGAGCTCCCACAGCAGGTCGGAGAACTCCCCTCGGGTGGTGACCCGGTCGACCAGCGGCAGGTAGCGCAGGTAGACGCCGTCCCAGTCGAGCCCGGCCATGTCCTCGGTCCAGAAGTTCTCCCGCTGCAGCCGCCAGGCCTCCCTGAACATCTGCCGCCACTCGGCCTCGGGGCGGATGGACACCTTGACCCGGGACAGGTCCACCCATCCGCTCGTCCGGCCCGGTGTCTCGTCGCTCTCAGGCTCCTCGCCCGCCTTGACCACCCGCAGCCGCCTGCCCGCCTGGTAGAGCAACGTGCTCTGGTCACGGCCGAGCCGGAACTCCGACACGTCCCCGACCATGGTCTCCTGCTTCTGCTTGGCGAAGTCGTAGACGTGCAGGGTGCCTTCGGAGGAGTCGGCGTAGTCGTCACCGAGGCTGCCCTCGACGGGGAAGGTCAGGTAGACGGCCTTGCCCTTGATACCGGCGATGCCCTCGTAGCGGCCCTCGGGGACGGGAAAGCCGACGATCCGGTTCTCGATGCCGTCGAGATCGATGACCACCTCGGGCACCTCCTCGTCCTCGTTCTCGTCGTCGCCGCCGTCGTCGTCCGTGAGAGGCCGGGGCTTGGGGACGAAGGGAGACGTGACATCGGTGCGGAGCGCGATCGCGTAGGGACGGGAGCCCAGCGGGAAGCCCAGATCGAAGTGGAGCTCGTCGTAGACGGGATTGAAGACACGCCGGCCGATGAAGTAGAGGTAGTCGCCGCCCGGGTCAAAGGCGGGATGGGCGTCCCGCAGCACCGGCCGGGTGGCGAAGAAGGTCTCGCCTGTTTCGACCCGGCACAGTTTCACCGCCGTCGTCTGCGCGGTGTCCCGGCAGGCGTACGCGAGCCAGCGGCCGTCGGGGGACCAGGCCAGGTCCTCGATCGCGCCGAACACGCTGGAGTCGACGGTCCTGCCCCGTGCCAGAGCCTTTTTCCGCCTGGAGGTTCTGGGGGACTTCTCCGGTGTGAGGTCGACCAGGATCAGCTCGTTGCGATGGTTGGCCACCGCGACCAGGTCGGCCGCGGGGGAGACCTCCAGCGCGGTGGCGCGGCCGACCTCGAGGTGGTCGAGCCTGACGGGGTCGGCGGAGCCGTCGGCGGTGAGCACCACCAGCACCTCGCGGTCGCCCTCGTCGCTGGCCGCCGCCACGAGCCGCTCACCGTCGTTGAACCAGTTCAGCAGCCGGTAGCGCACCCCGTACAGCGCCCCGTGCTGGCGTACCGGACCCTCCCAGGCGGCGAAGGAGAACGCCTTGCCCCGGGTGGTGATGGCCAGGCCACTGCCGTCGGGGCTGAGCGTGGCGCTGTCCAGGAAGTTCTCGGCCGAGGCGAAGCGGCGATTGAGCTGGGTGCGCGAACTGCGCAGCCGTACCTCGATGGGGCGCGACTCGCCGTCCTCCACCAGGTAGAGCTCGGCCCCGGCGTGGTAGACCAGCCGGTGGCCGTCGCCCGACAGGTTGCGGGCGTAGTAGTCGGCGTGGTCGGAGTGCCTGCGCAGGTCGCCGCCGTTCGCGTCGCAGGAGTAGACGTTGCCCACGCCCTCGTGGTCGGAGATGAAGTAGACCCGGTCCCCGACCCAGCAGGGCGAGGCGAGATTGCCGGGAAGCGCGGTGAGCCGCCGGAACCGCCCGTCGTCGCCGGTCTCGATCCACAGATCGCCCACGGTGCCACCTCGGTAGCGCTTCCACCGGGCGGGGTCGGCGGTGTTGCGGCCGAGCACGATCCGCGGGCCGTAGGAGATGGTGTTGGCCGGGCCGTACGGCAGGAGCTCGGGCATCCCATCCGGTTCCACCCGGTGCAGCCAGCTGCGGCCGTCGAAGGGCTGGCCCTGGTCGCTGGCGTAGACGATGCCGCCGCCGGGATCCCAGCCGGTGACGCTGGACCGGGCGCCGTGGTAGGTCACCCGCCGGGCCGCGCCACCGTCGGCGGGCATCACGTAGACCTCTTCGGGCCCCTCCTCGCGGCCGACGAAGGCGAGCCGGTCGCCACCGGGGGAGAAACGCGGGTATCCCGCCTCGGCCACCCCGGCGGTCAGCCGGAAGGCCCGCCCGCCGCCGGCGGTGACCATCCACAGGTCGTCCTCGGCGGCGAAGACCACCATGTTGCCGAAGATCGTCGGAAAACGAAGGTAGGCGGGCATCGTGTCACTCCATGATCGGGCGACCGGGTTTCATGCCG
>NZ_JBEXUE010000733.1:0-3482 GCF_040614275.1 Streptosporangium sp. NPDC006013 | reverse complement strand
ATGCCCGCGGCCAGCCCGAGCAGGGCCAGCGTGAGCGTGCCGCCCAGCGCGAGGTTGGAGACCTGCGTCTTCTCGATGTCGCCGACCTGGAAGACGACGTACGACACCACGAAGCCGATGCCGGCCAGGAAGGCGACGAGGAAGCAGAGGGCGGCGTACTTCTCGCCCTTCTTCGCGGTCGTCTCGTCCTGCGGGGTCACGCCGGGAACCTGGACGACCTCGGTCGACGGGCGCTCCTCGGTGCCGAGCAGGGAGGTGCTCGCCGCGGGTGGGGGGGTGCCGATGACGCGCCTTGGCACGCGTTCCTCCGGCTGTTCGATGCCGTGATTGTTCTCAGTCATTTGGCCTGTCGCCTCTTCGCGGTGATCCAGATGGCGGCCAGGGAGAGGAGGCTGAGTCCGACGACCCAGGCCACCAGACCCTCGGTGACCGGGCCGATGCGGCCCAGACCGGCGCCGCCCGGGTTGGGCTCCTCACGCACGCCCACGATGTAGGCGATCATGTCCCGCTTCTGCTCGGGAGTGATGATGCTGTCGTTGAACACCGGCATCGCCTGGGGGCCGGTGACCATGGCCTCGTAGATCTGCTTCTCGGTGGCCTCGTGGAGCGGCGGAGCGTACTTGCCCTGGGTCAGGGCGCCGCCGGAGCCGACGAAGTTGTGGCACTGGATGCAGTTCGCGCGGAACAGTTCGCCGCCCTTGGCCTTGTCACCCTTGGAGGCGTCGACCTGCTCGGCGGTCGGTACGGTCGGACCACCGCCCAGGGACTGCACATAGGCGGAGAGCTGCCGGATGGTGTCCTCGTTGACCCACGGCGCCGGGGGCTTGCGCGGTGCCTGCGCGCCGGGGTTGGCCAGGGGCATGCGGCCGCTGCTGACCTGGAAGTCCACCGAGGCGGCGCCGACGCCGATCAGGGTCGGACCCGAGGCGGTGCCCTCGGCGTTGAGCCCGTGGCAGCTGGAGCAGCTCTGCTCGAAGAGCTTCTTGCCCTCGGCCACGTCGTCGGCCCTGCCGGACGCGATGGCGGCGTCGGCCTGACTGCTGGAGGAGACCGTCAGGGCAACGGTGTAGACCCCGCCGATCAGGGCCAGGGCCAGGAGCAGGACGGCGTATCTCGCGAGGGGATGCCGCCGCCCAGCGGTGATCCTATTCACAGAGATCCCCGATTCCTTATTGAATTCCATAGATGGTTACGAAAAGGCCGATCCAGACCACGTCGACGAAGTGCCAGTAGTAGGACACGACGATCGCGCTGGTCGCCTGCTCACGGGTGAAGCGCTTCGCGGCGTACGTGCGTCCCAGCATGAAGAGGAACGCGATCAGTCCACCGGTCACGTGGAGGCCGTGAAAGCCCGTGGTCAGGTAGAACACCGAGTCGTACGCGCTGTGCGACAGGGTGTGTCCTTCGTGGACCAGCTCGTTGTACTCGTACAGCTGGCCGGCCACGAACACGGAGCCCATCAGGAAGCTGACGATGTACCAGAAACGCAGCTTGGCGACCTGGCCCTTCTCAGCCGCCCACACGCCCAGCTGGCAGGTCACACTCGACAGGACCAGGATGATCGTGTTGCCCAGGGCGAAGGGGACGTTCAGGGGGGCCTCCGGCCAGGGCAGTCCCTGGCTGAGGCTCACAGACCGGATGGTGAAGTACATCGCGAACAGCGCCGCGAAGAACATGAGCTCGGAGGACAGCCAGACGATCGTCCCGACGCTGACCAGATCGGGTCTGCGGGACGAGTGTGCTGTCGTCGTCGTTGAAATTGCGGATGCTGTCGCCACGGGCAGCATTATTGCGGCTCTCCTGCTCGGGTCGCCGCACGACCCCCCGATAGGGGGTGCATACGCCCCTAAAAAGTGGACGTATAGGGCAATTTGCTCAGGTGCGGCTCCGGCCTGGGTCTCCGGGCCGGCTGACCGGTAGCATCCCAGGTGACCATACATCGACGAGGGATAGTGAGCGCGACCGTGAGCACCGACGACAAGATGAGGGTCCTCGTCTACAGCGACGACGCGAGCACCCGCGAGAAGGTGCGGCAGGCACTCGGCCGCCGCCCCGCCGCCGACGTGCCCCTCGTGGAGATCGTGGAGTGCGCCACCCACGCCAAGGTCGTCCAGCACTTCGACTCCGGTGAGATCGACGTCGCCGTGCTCGACGCCGAGGCCCAGCCCGCAGGGGGCATGGGGGTGGCCCGTCAGGCCAAGGACGAGGTCCACGACTGCCCGCCGATCTGCCTGCTGATCGCCCGCCGCGACGACCGCTGGCTGGCCGAGTGGTCGCGCGCCGAGGCCGTCGTGCCGCAGCCGATCGACCCGGTCGTCCTCGCGGAGACCGTCGCCGACCTGATGCGCCGCCGCCTGTCCACTCGTCTGACCGCCCGGTAAAACCTCCTGGAGAACCGCATGGACGCGCGCACCACCTGGCCGGCGCTGTTGTCCGCCCTGCTCGCGGGCGAGCACCTGACGGCGGACGAGACCGCCTGGGCGATGAAGCAGATCATGTCCGGCTCCGCCACCCCCGCCCAGATCGCGGGCTTCGCGGTGGCGCTGCGGGCGAAGGGCGAGACCGTCGCGGAGGTGACCGGCCTGGCGCGCACGATGCTGGAGCTGGCCACCCCGCTGACGGTCGAGGGGCCCGTCGTCGACGTCGTCGGCACCGGCGGTGACCGGGCGCACACCGTCAACGTCTCCACCATGGCCGCGATCGTGGCCGCCGCGGCGGGGGCCAGGGTCGTCAAGCACGGCAACCGGGCCGCCTCCTCCTCGTGCGGCGCCGCCGACGTCCTGGAACACCTGGGGATCGTGCTCGACCTGTCTCCCGCGGACACCGCCAGGGTCGCGGTGGAGGCCGGCATCGCCTTCTGCTTCGCGCCGGTCTACCACCCGGCACTACGCTTCGCGGGCCCGCCGCGCAAGGAGATCGGCATCCCCACGGTCTTCAACTTCCTGGGACCGCTGACCAACCCGGCCAGGCCCGACGCCCAGGCGATCGGCATCTTCGACGCGGGCATGCTCCCCGTCGTCGCGGGCGTCTTCGCCGAGCGCGGGGTCTCCGCCCTGGTCTTCCGGGGCGACGACGGGCTGGACGAGCTCACCACCGCCACGACCTCCTCGATCTGGGTGGTGCGCGAGGGCGGCGCCGAGCAGACCGTCTTCGACCCGGCGGTCCTCGACATCCCCAGGGCGGCGCCCGACGCGTTGCGCGGCGGGGACGTGGTGTTCAACGCCAGGGCCGTGCACGACCTGGTCGGCGGCAAGACCGGCCCGGTCCGCGACGCGGTGCTGCTGAACGCCGCGGCCGCGCTGGTCGCCCTCGACGGTGCCGGCGACGACCTGAACGCCGCGATGGCCGCGGGCTACGAGCGCGCCATGCGGGCCGTCGACTCCGGTGCACCACGGTCCGCCAGCCCGTCCAGGCCATGGGGGTCGCGGCCGTACGCGCCCTGCTCGACGAGATCAAGGGGCGCCCCGCCAGGGCCGCCGAGT
>NZ_JBEXUE010000732.1:0-3486 GCF_040614275.1 Streptosporangium sp. NPDC006013 | reverse complement strand
CAGGCTCTCCTCATCAGTCGTGCCCCGACGATGGCCCGCGCGCCGGCCTCATGTATCGCTCAGTGCTTCGGGCCGTTGCCGTTGAAGCGGGTCTTGCACTCCTGCAGCCGCACATCGACCTGCTCGCCCCTGTCGACGGTGACCTTCACCGTCTCAAGGACCTCACCGTTCGGACGGGCACAGGTGAGCGTCCAGCTCTCCTGGAGGAAGTTGCCCGGGCCGGTGGCGACGACACCGTTCTCGGTGTAGGCCGGGACCGGCCGCACCGACGGGTTGACGTGCCAGGTGAACTTGCCGTTGGTCGGGGCGACCAGGCTGGACTCCAGGTGGGTGGGGACCGCCTGGGGCGGGTCGAGGACAGTGCTCGTCTGCCGGATCGGCGCGGTCCACAGGTCGAAGTCCTTCGTGATCGTCAGAACCGCGCCCTTCGGCGCCTTGCCCGTGATCACGGAGTGTCCCGCCGGGTCCGCCGCGTACTCCAGGGCCACCAGGAACGCCTCACGGTTCGACTTGCCCTCGTAGCGACCGGTGCCGAGGTAGTCCTCGATCACCTCGGGGTAGGTGTTGTTGGTCGACTGGGTCTTCATGATCTCGTACGTGAAACCGAGGCCGCGGGTGGCGTAGTACGACCAGTCCGGGGTCTCGCCGGTCGTCTCGTAGTCGAAGCCCGACTTCATGCCCACGTAGCCGTTCTTGGCGGCCATCGCGTCGGTCAGGGCGGCGTAGACGGCCTCGTCGGGGGTGTCGCCCGCGCGCTTCTCCAGCGGCGGACGGAGGAGGGTGTGCCCGGAGGTGTGGTTCGTGATCAGGACGGTGACCTGGTTGTTCGTGGTCAGGTCCATGATGTTCCGCACCTCGGGCTCGGAGGCCGGCGCCGGGCCGCGGTTCGTCACGTTGGAACCCGCGTTGCTGCCCCAGCCGAAGGGGTAGTTGCGGTTGATGTCGACCCCGCCGCTGCTGGCGCACGTCGGTGAGATGCCGCAGCTGGTGCGCCGGTTGATGACGAACCCGTCCACGTTGACGACCGGGACGAAGATGACCCGCGCCTGGTCGAGCAGGCGCTTGATCTTCGGGTCCTTCCCGGAGTTGTTCACCAGGTCGTAGGCGAACTCCAGGGTGTGCTCACCCGAGGGCCACTCGTTCCCGTGGTGCATTCCCATCATGAACAGGACGGGCTTGCCGTCGGAGGCGTTGACGTCGCGGGTCACCTCGATGCCGTACACCTCGCGGCCCTGGCGGGTCTTGTGCGGCAGCGTGATGTGCTTGACGAGGTCGGGGTACTGCTTGCTCAGCGCGAGCATCTCGTCGTTGTAGTCGGCGATCGTCCGGTAGGTGGTCCGGCCGCTGGGCAGCGTCGCTGACTGCGCCGCCAGCAGCTGGGCGGTTGCTGCGATGTCGGTGGACTCGGCGAAGGTGGTGGTGGCCGCCGGAATGCTGAGACTTCCCAGAAGTCCGACGCTCAACGCAAGCGTCAAAACGCGTTTCTTGGCGCTCCAGGTCGCGGGGGACTGCGAGTCTCTTGAAGACATGCTGAAAGGACCTTTCTAGCCACGGACGAATTGGCGTCAGAAACGCGCGCTTCTTCCCGCTCTGTTCTTTCGGGAGCGCTCTTGGATAACCGACTATCGACCGTTGATTGCAAACTTTCAGTTAGTCTTAGCCATGAATGTATGGTTGTCAACCAGCTGTGCCGATGGTATTTCCGCACATGTGTGGAATGTCGGGGGTGAGGGATGTCTTCGAAACGCGGCCGGAGCGGGCGGGGCGCCGCCGGGCGGGTGAGCCTCGACTCGGATCGGGTGGGGTGTCGTGCGGGTGCTCAGGTGCGGTGGTGGGTCGCTGGGTGCCAAGTTAATCGGGACATGGGCCATATGGTGGTTAAGGGTCTGTTACAAAATGGGGCCGACCGGTTCCCGGGACGTCGCGGGCAGCGGCTCGACCGGTCCGACGGTCAGGGAGAAACACCTGGTCATGACGTCGTACGGGCGAGCACTTCCAGGGGTCTGGCCAGTATTTCGGAGAAGGCGAGTTCGGCCGCGCCGATCAGGGTGACGTCGTTCCCGAGAACCGAGGTGCGGAGCTGTACCTTCTCCCGGGAGATCACCAGCCCATTGGCCGCCACCCGGCGATGGACCTGGTCCGCCGAGCCCCGGTAGATGTCACGCAGCATCCCGCCGAAGATCACCAATCCGGGGTTGAAGAGGTTGATCAGGTTCGCCACCCCGATGCCGAGCCAGTCGCCGATCCGGTCCAGCGCGTTCTGGGCCGCGAGGTCGCCGCGGCCGGCGGCGTCCACCACGGCCCGTATGCCGTCGTGGCCGACCAGTTCGGAGGCCCGGCCGGCGGCGTCGAGCAGGGCCTGCTCGCCGACCTCCGCCTCAAGGCAGCCTCGCGAGCCGCATCCGCAGGGCCGCCCGTTGTACGGGTTCACTATCATGTGCCCGAGCTCGCAGCCGTACCCGCCGTCGCCGTCCAGCAGCTTGCCGCCGACGATGATCCCGCCACCCACGCCGACATCCCCGTGCAGGTAGACCAGGTTCGCGAAGCCGATGCCCACCCCGCGTTCGTGCTCGGCCAGCGCGCCCAGGTGGGCCTCGTTGCCCACGGAGACCGGCAGCCCGAGCCCCAGCCTGAGGCCGAGTTCGGCACCGAAGGCCTGGTCCACCCAGCCCATGTTCGGCCCGAAACGCACCATCCCGTCACCGGGCCGGATCATGCCGCAGTAGGCCGCGCCGACTCCGACGCAGATCGAGTCCGGAGCCGCCTCGCGGTGTATCCGGCGGGCCAACCCGGCGAGCACCTCGACCACGTCGTCGAGGTCGGCCCCGGCGCGCGCCCGGACCGCCTCCCTGCGGTCCAGGATCTTCCCGCCCAGCCCGACCCTGGCGGCGACCAGCCGGTCCACGGCGACGTCGAACGCCAGTACGTACACCCGGTCGGACTCCGGCCGGACCACCAGCGACGGCCGGCCCGCCCTGCCGGTCTCCTTGGGGAGTTCCTCGCGGACCAGGCCCGCCGAGGTGAGCTCCGAGGTCAACGCCATGATCGTGCTGCGGTTCAGCCCCATCCGATCGGCCAGCACCGTGCGGGAGACCGGGCCGCCGAGGTGAACATGCCGGAGCAGGGTGCCCAGATTGTGCTGGCGGATCTCCTCCTGGGACGGACCGGCTTTCAGCATCGTGGGGATCCTGACGACTCGGGGCTGTCGCCGTCGTGCTTGACGACAATGGTGATTCTAGATTCTTAGCGCACTCCGCGGAATCGTCAGGTCGTTCGTGGGTGCGGTGGAGGAACATCCGGCCCCGGACGCGGTCGACAGGGCGTCGGCCGCCTGCTCGCACCGCACTGACGAGCCGGCGGAAAAGACCGCGGACGTGCCCCGTCATCTGGACGCGCTCGGCCAGCCCCGAGCCGAGCTGGTTGGCCTGGGAGTAGGCGATACCGATCTGGCGGACGCCGAAGCCGTACAGGATGTCCAGGCGATCG
>NZ_JBEXUE010000731.1:0-3490 GCF_040614275.1 Streptosporangium sp. NPDC006013 | reverse complement strand
GTCCAGGACAGGACCCAGCCCGGCCCGGCGACAGCGCCGAGCCGGGTTTTTCGTGTATCTTCCACGATATTACTTGCAGGGCAAAGCAAATAATGTATGTGCATGTAGACTCCCCCCGGATAGCACACTCCAGGAGGAATCACCATGTCGTGGGACCGTTTCGCTCTCTTGCACGCACGCGTGGAGGCGGAGTTGGCCAAGGCACTCCAGCGCGGTCACGGCCTGGGGTTGTCGGAGTACCGCGCACTGATCCAGCTCGCCGCCGTCCCCGACGGCTCCATGCGCATGCAGGAACTCGCCGAGGCGGTGGGGCTCAACCAGAGCTCGGTGACCCGCCTGGTCGCCCGTCTCGAAGGGGCCGGGATGACCCGGCGCAACCTCTGCTCGGACGACCGGCGCGGCGTCTACTCGGTGATCACCGACGAGGGGCGCATCCGCCTGGCCGGTGCCACGCCCACCTACGAGCGCTCCCTGAGTGCCGCGCTGGAGCAGGCGGGCGTCGACCCGGTCTTCACTCCCCTGGTCCTCGCCGTACGCGGCTCCTGAGGCTTATGAGGCGTTCTGTACGGCTACCTGCTTGGGTGCGCGGCGGGCCTGAGTGGCCGTCCTGAGGCTGTCCCAGGTGAAGACCGACAGCGCCAGCCAGATGATGGCGAACCCCACCCAGCGGCTGGGCGGCATGACCTCGCGCATGACGACCACCCCGCACAGGAACTGCAGGATCGGGGCGATGTACTGCAGCAGGCCGATCGTGGTGAGAGGTACCCGAAGCGTGGCGGCGGTGAAGCAGAGCATCGGAACGGCGGTGACCACACCCGCTCCGGCCAGCAGGAGCGCGTGGCCCGCGCCCCAGTTGCCGAACGTGCTCGTCCCCTGCTGTCCCAGGTAGGCCAGGTAGCCCAGCGCGGGCAGCAGCAGCACCAGCGTCTCGATCGTCATGCTCTCCGCCGCACCCACCCCGGCGATCTTCTTGATCAGGCCGTAGGTGCCGAAACTGGCGGCCAGCGCCAGCGCGATCCACGGCGGCCGCCCGTAGTCCACGGTCAGCACGACCACCGCCACCGCGCCCAGCCCCACCGCGGCCCACTGCCACGGCCGCAGCCGCTCCTTCAGTAGCAGAACGCCGAAGAGCACGCTGACCAGGGGGTTGATGAAGTAGCCGAGCGCGCTCTCGACCACGTGCCCGGTGTTGACGGCGTAGATGTAGACGCCCCAGTTGACGGTGACGAGCGCCGCGGCCAGGGTGAGAAGGCCGATCTTCTTCGGGGTGCGCAGCAGCTCGCGGAACCAGGACCAGTGGCGTCGCACCGCCAGGATGGCGACGACGGCGACCAGGGACCAGGCGATGCGGTGGGCCAGGATCTCCAGGGCGCCGGAGGGCTTCAAGAGCGGCCAGTAGAGCGGGAACAGGCCCCACATTGCGTAGGCGGCGATCCCGTAGAGAACTCCACGGCGTGTTTCAGGCATGACCCCTATCTTTACTCCTTACTCGATTTAACACAATTTAGCTGTGCTTTTCGATCAGTTAAGAAACACTTGTGGGAACACGGGGGAGTCGCCCTCGGTTGCTTCCTGGTGAGAACGTGTCAGGAGGAGGTTCGCAATGGGCTGGCTGTTCGGCAAGGACAAGACTTCCATGGTGTCCCCGGAGAACGCGCTGCCGGGCCGTGCCACCAGGATGGCGGTGCCCGGGCGTCATGAGGTTCTCGACGCCCCGCTGGCTCCGCCGTACCCCGAGGGGAGTGAGATCGCGGACTTCGGCCTCGGCTGTTTCTGGGGCGCCGAGCGCATTTTCTGGCAGACCCCGGGTGTGGTCTCCACCTCCGTCGGCTACGGGGGCGGCTACACCCCGAACCCGACCTACGAGGAGGTCTGCACCGGCCAGACCGGTCACACCGAACTCGTCCGCGTCGTCTTCGACCCGGCCCGGGTGTCCTACGAGGAACTGCTGCGCGTCTTCTGGGAGTCGCACAACCCCACCCAGGGCATGCGCCAGGGCAACGACGTTGGCACGCAGTACCGCTCGGCGATCTACTTCCACTCACCCGAGCAGGAGAAGGCCGCCCTGACCTCGCGTGACGCCTACCAGAAGGTCCTCACCGACTCCGGCTACGGCGCCATCACCACCGAGATCGCCCCCGCCGGCGACTACCACTTCGCCGAGCAGTATCACCAGCAGTACCTCTACAAGAACCCCGGCGGCTACTGCGGCATCGGCGGCACCAACGTCAAGCTGGGTGACCCGTCCGAGTGGGCCGCCTGCCAGACGGGCTTGGCCCCGACTGAGGAGTAGTTCTCGCATCTTGTTGTACGGCTCACGCTCACCTTCCGGGCGTGAGCCGTAGTGCCGCCACGCCCGGGCGGGAGGGCATCGCCTATGCGCGGGGGCCCTGCGGTTACTGGCCGGGGCGTGCGAGGACCGAGGCCAGGGCATGGTTGACCGCCGCGGTGTAGCGGTAGAACGCTGGGGTGCGGTTGGCCGGGTTTTCGATCCAGGAGCGGGCCAGCTTCCCGTTTTTGAAGAACTGCTCGCGCTGGCCCTTGGAGAGTTCGAGCTGGACGCCCCTGTGCCTGAGGTTTCTGTTGGCGATGTTGCGTGAGCTGTCCCCGCCGATCTCCTTGGGCACCGAGGTGGCGACCCTGAACCCGGCGGTGCGGAGCCTGGCGGTGACTGCCCTGATCAGCGCGGCGTCGCGGCCGCCCACGTATGTGGTCGCCTCAGCGCCGGATGTGCCGTGCCAGGAGATGGTGTAGCCGACCTTGGCGACCAGTCCGACCCCCTTCGGCTCGTCGAAGTGGGTGGAGGTGAGGTGCAGGGCGGAGTTGCCGGCGGGCTTGATGCCCTCGAAGGAGTAGAAGGCGTGGTCGCCGGTCTTGGCCGCGTGGTCGGCGAGCTGGGTGGTGGGGGCTTCGATGGCGCCGCCGTGGATGGCGATGTGCGCCGCCTGCGCCCCGCGGGGGAGCCGCTGGACGAGACGGTAGTCCTTACCCTCGGCCTCGTGCGCAGCGAGCTCGGCGTAGCCATGGTATTTGTCGGCTGCCTGCGCCGGTGCCGCGCTGCCTCCCAGGACTGCGACAACTCCGAAGGCGAGCAGGGCTTTCCGCACGGTCACTCCTGAGGTGATCTTGGGACGCTACCGGCCAGAAGCCTAGTCGCGCTGCCAGGTGGTTAAGCGTTCCGGTTCGCTGAACTGGGTTACCGGCAGGCGTGGCAGCGGCTGGTGGCGGGCCTGGACGGGCTTGCCGTGGCCGACCCGACCGCGGCGGCGCCGAGCGCCGCACAGTGGTGCTAAAAGATCTTGAAAAAGATTTGAGCGGGTTGTCGAATCGGGGTGGTCTCGTTCGAAGCGTGAGCAGAGGGCCGAGAGGAACACCCGAGAGCCGGCCCCGAACTGGATCGAAGGAGACGTCCGATGCGATACATGATCATTCTTAGGGTCACCAGCCAGCCCACCACCCCGCCGCCGGCGGAGTTGATGGAGGCCATCGC
>NZ_JBEXUE010000730.1:0-3494 GCF_040614275.1 Streptosporangium sp. NPDC006013 | reverse complement strand
CCGGGGTGCGCGCGCCCCGGCCCGGCGGCCGGTTCCTACCGCTCCACCCGTGCCCGCTCGTCGGGCACGCAGTGCGTCATCTTCAGACCGGTCACCTCGCGCGGCCCGTTCTTGCCCAGCTTGGACAGCCGCTCGCGGTCCTCGTCCGTCAGGTCCTGGCCGATCAACGGCTTCAGGTGGGAGACGTCCCCGGGGCTGATGCCCAGCCCCTCTCCCACTCTGAGCCCGAGATCGTCCTCGACCATCAGGAAGTGCCAGACCATCCGCTCCTGGACGGGGCGCGAGGCCTGGGAGAGCATGTCGACGAAGTTCAGTACGAGATCGTCGCGCTCCCACTGCTCCATGAGCATGTAGCGCTGACCGGGCTGGGTGTAGTCGTTGGTACGTGGAATGCGCTTGCGGGTCAGCCTCCCGGAGATGACCGGCCCCTGCTCGTCGTAGGTGGGGTACTGCCCCTCCCGGAGCCCCCCGGTGATGGACGGCTCGTAGTTGACGTGCGGGTTGGCGCCCTGCCCGTCGACGTGGTAGGTCATCTCGCCGTCGCGCTGGTTGGTGCGCACCTGGGCGTGCTTGGCCTGGTTGACCGGCAGTTGCAGGTAGTTGGGGCCCACCCGGTGGCGCTGGGTGTCGCTGTAGGAGAACGTACGGCCCACCAGCATCTTGTCGTCGGAGAAGTCGAGGCCGTCGACCAGGACACCGGTCCCGAAGGAGATCTGTTCATTCTCGGCGAAGTTGTTGGCCACATTGCGGTTCAGCACCATCTTGCCGACCGGCATGGGCGGGAACTCGTTCTCCGGCCACACCTTGGTGTCGTCCAGCGGGTCGAAGTCCAGCTCGGGGTGGTCGTCATCGCTCATCATCTGCACCCGCAGCTCCCACTCGGGGAAGTCGCCCCGGTCGATCGCCTCGTGCAGATCCTTGGTGGCGTGCCCGAGTTCCAGTGCCTGCACGGCCGCGGCGTCCTCGGCGGTCATGCTGCGCACGCCCTGCTTGGGGATCCAGTGGTACTTCACCAGACGGCTGTCGCCCTCCTGGTTCTCCCACTTGTAGGTGTTGACCCCGAAGCCCTGCATATGCCGGTAGTCGGCCGGGATGCCGCGCGGGCTGAACAGGTTGACGAGCATGTGCATGCTCTCCGGCGTCTGCGACATGAAGTCGAAGATCCGGCCGGGCTCCTGCCTGAACGTCACCGGGTCCGGCTTGAGCGAGTGGATCACGTCGGGGAACTTGAGGGCGTCCCTGATGAAGAAGACCGCCAGGTCGTTGCCGACGAGATCCCAGTTGCCGTCCTCGGTGTAGAACTTCACCGCGAACCCGCGCGGGTCTCGGGCGGCCTCCGAGGAGTCCCTGCCACCGATCACCGTGGAGAACCGGACGGCCACATCGGTCCGCTTTCCGGGCTCCTGGAAGAGTTTCGCCCGGGTGTAGCGGCTGATCGGCTCGTCACCGAACGTGCCGTAGGCCTCGAAGTAACCGTAGGAGGTCACCCCTCGCGCGTGGACCACCCGCTCGGGGACGCGCTCGCGATCGAAGTGGCTGATCTTCTCCAGGAACTGGTAGTTCTCCAGCGTGGCCGGACCCCTCGCGCCGACCGTGCGCTGGTTCTGGTTGTCGTAGACCTGGTGCCCCTGCCGATTGGTCAGGATCGGGCGGTCATCGCCCGGCTGGGGTCCCACGCTCGACACATCCGTCATGATGACGATTCCTTCCCTGCCGCGGTCGCGTTCGACGCACCACTCCATATCGGCACACAATCCCCCTTAACCGACACAGAGCGCTTTATAGCGATAAAGAGAAGAATCTTCACAAAGAGGGGTGGCAATTTAAACAGCCGGCGACGGCTCGGCGGGCGCCCTTTCCCAGCAGGCCGACACACCCGCGCCCGTGAGGCCGGGGAGGCGGACCACTCACCGGCCCCACGGGCGGACCCCCTAAATCGGCTCGCCCTCGTTCTCGTCGCCCCGCTCAGGGCCGGGGGTACCGGTCCCGCTCTGGCTCGGCGACGGCGAGGGGGTGGGCCGGCCGGGATCCGGCGTCGCCGGGACCGGTGGCGGGGTCGGTACGAACACCGTGGGCGGCAGCGGCCTCGGCGGCGGCCGGAAATCGTCCTCCTTGCGCAGCAGGAGCCAGACCGTCACGGCCAGCAGCACGAGCAGCAGGGTCAGCACGACCCCCGCGACGATCACGGCTCGGCGGGTCTCGGTCGGCGGCGGCGCGCTCTTGGGCGGCGCGGGCAGCGCGGGCGAGCGGTCGCCCACCCAGTGCGGCGCGAAGTCGGGGCCGTGCTGCTCGCCGATCAGCGTTCCGCTGACCAGCACCGGTTCGAGGAACCGCTCCGCTCCCGCCCTGTCGGGCTCGTACGGCGTGGCCACCCACGGGGCGCTCCCGCCGTCCATGGCCAGCACCTGCGGGACCGTGTCGGCCACCGCGGTGCGCCCGCGTGTCGCCCTGGCCATCCAGCCCCGGACGCCGGAACGGCTGGCCGCCGCGTCACGGACACCGGTGACGAAGCGGTCGCGGGCCGCCGGATCGAGCGCGGCTCCCCTGGTCAGCACCGCGACCGAGACGGCCCTGCCGTCGGGCGCGAGCCCGAGATAGACCAGCCCGGCGGGTCCCACCCGCAGACGTGCCTGCACGACGAAGGGTCCCAACTGGGGCGGGTCACCGTACTGGAGCGGAGTGGCCACGTCTGACATGAAAGCACACCCGGGTGATCACCCCATGCCGCACGGGTGACGAGATCGGGCACACCGTGCGAGCCACCACCGGGCTCGGGTGACCTCCCCCACCCGAGGGGTCGGCTTCCCGCCTCCCTCAGCCGAGATGGGCACCGGCCGTCTCGAACACGGGAACCATGACGGGGAAGGCGATTCACCGCCGGGTCGACCCGGCGGTTCCCTTCCCGGACGTGATGGAATATCGACATGACCGTCGCAGAAGAACTGCCGAGCGAGATCGACACCGGACTGCTGCGCGACGCCCTGACCGAGGTCCGGCGGGTCATCGTCGGGCAGGAGCACATGGTGGAGCGGTTGCTCGTGGCGCTCCTCGCCCGTGGCCACTGCCTGCTGGAGGGCGTGCCGGGCGTGGCCAAGACCCTGGCCGCCTCGACGCTGGCCACCGTGGTCGGCGGCGCCTTCGCCCGTATCCAGTTCACCCCCGACCTGGTCCCCAGCGACATCGTGGGCACCCGGGTGTACCACCCCTCCCGCGAGGTCTTCGACGTCGAGCTCGGCCCGGTGTTCGTCAACTTCCTGCTCGCCGACGAGATCAACCGGGCCCCGGCCAAGGTGCAGTCGGCGCTGCTGGAGGTCATGGCCGAGCGGCAGGTGACCCTGGCCGGGGAGACCCATCCGCTGCCCAGGCCGTTCATCGTGCTGGCCACCCAGAACCCGATCGAGTCGGAGGGCGTCTACCCCCTCCCCGAGGTCCAGCGCGACCGGTTCCTGTTCAAGGTCCGCGTCACCCATCCCAGCGCCCACGAGGAGCTGGAG
>NZ_JBEXUE010000729.1:0-3504 GCF_040614275.1 Streptosporangium sp. NPDC006013 | reverse complement strand
CTCCCGTGCGGGCATCGACAGTCCCTTCCCCATCCAGCGGGCCGCATCGCCGCCTTCTCCGTCGCCGACAAAGCCCTGGCGCCGCTGGGCGCGGTCGCGCTGGCCCAAGCGGTCGGCTACCAGTGGGTGATGGCAGCCGTTGCGGTGGCCTGCGCGATCGCCGCGTTCGCGCTGGTCGCCTACCATCGCGTATGATTTAGACAAATGTCGAATTAAGGGGTTGTTGTATGACCGCCGCCACCACCCAGTGCTGTGCCCCGATCGCCCGCGAACCCATCTCACCAGCCGACGCGGCCGAACTCGCGGCGGCGCTCAAGGCGGTCGCCGACCCCGTCCGGTTGCGTCTGCTGTCGATGATCGGCTCCCACCCCGGCGGTGAGGCGTGCGTGTGTGACCTGACCGGCGCCTTCGACCTGAGCGCCCCCACCATCTCCCACCATCTCAAGACCCTGCGGGTGGCCGGGCTGATCGACAGTGAGCGGCGCGGCACCTGGGTCTACTACTGGATCGTCCCCTCGGCGGTGGCCCGGCTGAGCGCACTGTTCACCCCGCTGGCCGAGCCCGCGAACGCGTGAGCCCGACCGAGGCGACGGCACCATCACCTTCGCCGCGACGGGTCGACGTGCTGGTGGTCGGCGGCGGGCTACCACCTGCGTCGGGCGAAGGCCGATTTCGTCATTCTCGACGCCCAGAACCGGCCGGGCGGCGCCTGGCGGCACGCCTGGCCCTCGCTTCGGCCGTTCTCTCCCGCCCGGTACAGTTCACTGCCGGGCCGGATGATGCCCGTGCCCGCAGGCGGGGCCTCTCCGAGCGCGGTGCCGGTGCACCGGGTTCCGCCCCGCGCTCGGCCACCTGGCTCCGCTGCAACTGCGCGGCCACGACGGCCTGATCCCCACCGAGGGCACCCGCGCGCTCGGAGAACCTCGCCCGCATCTGCTGGGCTACGGCGACTGGACCGGTCCCGCCTCGGCCACTTTGATCGGCGCCGCCCGCACCGCTAAAACCTGTGTCGCCGAAGTCCTGCAGCAGTTCGGGTCCTGACGCCCGCTCCTTGTGGTGAGAGGCGGGGACGCGATCGTTCACGGTGAGCGGCGTCCAAACGCGGGGAAGAACGCCGCCTGGGCCGAGAGCGCGTCTCACCATTTTGATTAGATGCTCTTCTAACTTGACATTTCTCTAATCAAGGTGAAACGCTGACCCTACTTAGATATCCGTCAAATCCAAGTGAGGTCGGTGCGGCGCAAGCACGTGCGCCACCGACCCGAAAGGGGCACACCATGGCAGGCGAGAGCACCGGTGGATTCATCGGGAACCTGCAGGAAGCCTTCACCCCGCCCGCGGCCGGAGGATGCTGCGGAGGCCCCGCTCCCACCGCATCCAACGACGCCGTTTCCGTAGCCGTGTCGTGTTGCGGAGGTACGACCGAGGCCGAGCAGACCGCCCAGACCGAGGGCCGCGGCCAGGCACCGGCCACCCCGGCCGCAGCCGGTAACACCTCCGGTGGATGCTGCGGATGAGCTCCCCGACCCCCGCCTCCCCGCCTGTGCCACCAGAGGCGGCCGAGGCCCCCGGCCTGGCGGCCGCCCTGGAACAGGTGAGCGCGCGGCGGATGCTCGACTGCGTCACGGAGCTGGCCGCCGACCGCTACGCGGGCCGCCGGGTGGGCACCCCTGGCGGCCACGCCGCCGCCACCTGGCTCGCCGACCGGTTACGCACGCTGGGCGCCGATGTTCGGCTTGACCCGTTCGATGTCGCCGGGGTGCGAGAGCTGTATCGCACCCCGGTGTTGCAGTGGAGCACCGGCCGGGCAACCCGGCGGTTGGAGCATCGCCGCGATTTCGTCGAGCACCCGGCCTCGGCCGAACTGCCCGATTCGCACTCGGCGCCGCTGGCGGACGCGGGCACGGCGGATCTCGGCGGGCGCTGGGTGCTGGCTCCGGCCGGCGAATGGGCGCAGACCTGCCGGCGCGCCGAAGCCGACGGCGCCCTCGGCGTGCTGACGGCCCGAAACACCGACGACGACGGGTGGATGCCCAAAATGATCGCCGGGCCCGCCCGGCATGCGGTGGCGGTCATCGGAGTACGCACCGACCTGCACCGGCAGCTGGCCGATGCCCTCACCGCGGGGGAAGTGACCGTGACCGCGTCGGCACCGCTGCGCGCGGTCGGTGTTGGCGGTGTCAACGTTCACGGCCACCTGCCGATCGGGCCGGACGTGCCGGATGAGGGGGCGGGGGAAGGGACGGCGGGTGGGCCGAGGGTGCTGCTGACGGCGCACTTCGACGGAGTGGGCGACGACCCGGGCCGTCGCCTGCCCGCCGCGGCCGACAACGCCTCCGGGGTGGCCGCGATCCTGGAAGCCGCCCGTGTCCTCACCACCACCTTGACCGTGCCGGTGGATCTGAGGGTGTCCTTCCTGGACGCCGAAGAGGTCGGTGCCTGGGGTTCGGCCCACCACGCCCCCGCTGTGGCGCCGGGCACCCAGGTCATCAACCTGGACGGGGCCGCACAACTGCACCAGGCGGCCGCGGTCGAGGCGGGCGGCCCGGCCCATGCCCTGCTGGCCGTCTTGGACCGGGCCGGGCGCCGCACCGGGGTGGCGCTGCGGGCCGGAGCGATGGCCTCGGACAACCGCCGCTACGCCGCGGCGGGGCTGGCCGCGATCGGCATCGGCATGGGCATGCCCGGCTACCAGACCCCCGCCGAGACCCCCGACCGCGTCGAGCCGGCCACCCTGATGGCCGCCGCCCGCCTGCTCATCTCCACCGTCTGGCTGCTGGCCGGCACGCAGCGCCCCTGAGCGGGGCGCCTTGTCGGACCTGGACCGCCGGCGTGGACCTGCGGTCCAGGCGTTCTGGGCCACGGGCCCGGCTCAGGCCGCCCAGGCCGGGTCATCGGGCGTCGAGATCGGCGATCAGTTTTTCGACACGGGCTCGGATCTCGTCGCGGATGCTCCGGACGGCCTCGATGTCCCGGCCGGAGGGGTCGTCGAGCTTCCAGTCCTCGTACCGCTTGCCGGGGAAGAACGGGCAGGTGTCCCCGCAGCCCATGGTGATGACCACATCGCAGACCCGCACGGCTTCGACGGTCAGCACCTTGGGCTGCTCAGCGGCGATGTCGATGCCGACCTCGGCCATCGCCCGCACCGCGACCGGATTGATCGTCTCTGCGGGCTGCGACCCGGCCGAGCGGACCTCGATCCGATCGCCTGCCAGATGGGTGAGCCAGCCGGCGGCCATCTGGGAGCGTCCGGCGTTGTGCACGCAGACGAACAGGACCTGGGGTGTATCGGCTGTGTCAGGCATGGACTGATCCCTTTGGTGCGGGGGTGGTGGAGAACAGGCGGCGGCCGGCCAGGCTGACGTAGACCAGGGTGACCAGGACTGGCACCTCGATCAGCGGGCCGACCACCCCGGCCAGGGCCTGGCCGGAGGTGACCCCGAAGACGCCGACCGCGACCGCGATGGCCAGCTCGAAGTTGTTGCCCGCCGCAGTGAAGGCGAG
>NZ_JBEXUE010000728.1:0-3529 GCF_040614275.1 Streptosporangium sp. NPDC006013 | reverse complement strand
CGAGAGCGTGATGCTGTCCTTCAACAGCAGCCCCTATCAAGGCGAAGCCGGCTCGTCCTGGTGGCACGTACATCGGGAGGAATCCTGCGAGCTGCGTGCTGTCGGCTTCTCCCCCAGCGGCAGGACCCTCGTGATCGCCTCAAGCTGCACCCTGACGCTCTTCACTCGATCACCTGGAACCGGAGCTTCTGGAATGAAAACCTGTCAGTAGAGTCCTGAGCATGGGCCGCCGGATCGACTTCTACGACGACCCCGCCGCGCCCAAGCCCAACAGCCTGGTTCCGTCAGTGAACGTCGTGGTCACCAACGAGGCGGGCGAGATCCTGATGATCCGTCGCACCGACGACGGCAACTGGGCCGTGCCCGGCGGCGCCATCGACCTCGGTGAGTCCCTGCCCCAGGCGGCCATCCGGGAGACGCTGCCAGCATCACCTGTGAGCTCACTGGCCTGGTGGGCACCTACACCGATCCCAAGCACGTGATCCTCTACACCAGCAACAGCGAGGCTCGCCAGGAGTTCTCCATCATGCTCACCGGCCGAGCCGTCGACGGAGAGCCGACGCCGAGCGACGAGTCCCGCGAGGTCCGCTGGGTGCCCCACGACAATGTCGATGCGCCTGCGCATCCGGCACTACCTGGCCGGCGGGGACCACTGAGGCAGTCTCGGCTACATGCTGCCGTCATCGGGTCGGGGTCCGGGGGCGGTTCCACCAGAGGGAGAGGGACAGGGCCGCGGCGATGAGGATGGCGCCGCCGGCGGCGAAGGCGGCGGCTGTGTCGACCCGCTGGTGGATGACGGTGAAGCTGCCGGGAAGAGTGTCGAGGGCGCTTTGGAGCTGGTCGGCGTTCTCCGCGCGGTGGTAGGAGCCGCCGGTGCTCTGGGCTATCCGCTTGAGTGCGGGCTCGTCGATGGTGCGGGGGTTACGGCCGCTGTCGAATCCGCCGCGGCCGCCAAAACCGCCGCCCCGGCCGTCGAAGCCGCGGCCGTCGAACTGTGAGTTGTCGCAGACCATCGGGGCCGGGTTCGTGGTGCCGAAGCCGATGGTGAAGACCCGGACGCGGCGCAGGGCCGCCTCCTGGGCGGCGAGCTGTGGGTCGACGCCCTGGGTGTTGGCGCCGTCGGTGAGCACGACGATCGCGGCAGCGGCGTAGCCTTCCCCGCCGCCGGGGTCCGCCCCGGTGGGGGCGACCGACGGGTCGACCTCCGCGATCGCGTCGATCGAGGTGAGCATGGCCTGCCCGATCGCGGTGCCGCGGGACACGGTGAGGCCGTCCAGCGCCTCGATCAGCGACTTGGTGTCGTCGGTGGGAGGGACGAGCAGACCCGCGGTGCCCGCAAAGGTGACCAGGCCGATGCGCGGCCCGCCCCGCTGTGACTCGATGAAGTCCGCGGCGGCCTTCTTTGCGGCGATGATGCGGTTGGGGTCGACGTCCGTGGAACACATGGAGCCGGAGGTGTCGAACGCGAGCAGGATCGTCGCCGACGTCTGCGGCACCGGGACCGACACCTGCGGGCGCGCGGCCCCGACCACGAGCAGCGCGAGCCCGGCTGTGAACAGTGCCGCGGGGATCTTCCGCGTCCAGCGCGTACGGCCGGGCAGGGCGCTCCGTACGAGCGCGATCGAGGTGACGCGCACGGCGGCCCGCCGGCGGCGGCGCCGCGCCCACTCGCGGATGGCGAAGATCAGCGGGATGATCAGGACTGCCGGCAGCGCCCACGGCCATGAGAACGACATTCAGATCACCCGTCCAGACCGGAGCACGGTGAGCGCCGCTCCCGCGGTGAGCAGCGCGAGGGCGAGCCCGATCAGCCCGCCGGCGAGGGGCAGCGGCTCGTCGGAGACGGTGAGCCGCAAATCGATCGTGTCGGCGATCCCGTCGAGCCGCGCGGTGTCGGAGGCGGGGTGGTAGGCACCGCCGGTGGTCTGCGCGATCACGGCGAGGGTGTCCTCCTCGAGCGAGGTCTGCAGGTGGTAGCCGTCGACCCGCACCGTCGCCCCGGCCGTGGTGCCGACCCCGACGGTGTGGATGTGGACGCCCGCCCGCTGGGCCACGGTGGCGGCGCGTTCGACGTCCGCGCCCCGGTTCTGGCCGTCGGAGAACATCACGATCGTCGCCGACGGCCAGTAGCCGATGTCGGGAGCGGCGCCGTCGCGGTCGACGGTCACCTGCTTGCCGGTGATCGCCGACAGCGAGGCCGTGATGGCCGTCCCCAGCGAGGTGCCGCCAGTGATCTTCAGCCGGTCGACGGCCGCGAGCGCGACGGAGTGGTCGGCGTCGGGCCGTGCGGTGGTGAGCGCGCCCCGTTCGAACGCGACGACTCCGATGTCGACGCTGTCGGGCTGGGCCGCCACGAACGCGCGGGCCGCCCGCTGCGCGGCCGCCAGCCGGGTGGGCGCGACGTCGTCCGCCCCCATGCTGTTGGAGACGTCGATGGCGAGGATGACGGTGCCCGCGGTCCGCGGCACCGGCACCATGGCCGTCGGTCCGGCGGTGGCAATCGCGAGTACCCCGACGCCCGCGATCGTCAGGCCGATGCCGAGGTACGCCCGGCGGCCGCCCGGCACAGCGACGCCGGCCGCGGCGAGCGCTGCCGTCCGGCGGCGCGCCGAGACGACGGTCGCCCAGACGAGCGCCGCCGTGACGAACAGTCCGATGACCAGCAGGAGCGGGGAGGACAGGGTCATGAGGCCTCCTTCGCCGGCCTCAGGTGTCTATCGGTCATGGCGACCGGTCCCCGGTTCTGGCGACGACCTCGACGAGCGCCTCGGCCAGATCGCGGTCGGTGTCGATGCGGTGGACGGGCACCCCGGCCCGGCGCATGCCCGCCGCGAGCCGGGCGTCGCGGGCGTCGACGGCGGCGCGGAAGCGGACCCGCAACAGCGGGTCGGCGGAGTCGACCACGAGTTGCTCGCCGGTCTCGGCGTCCTCGACCACGATCAGTCCGGCTTCGGGCAGCACGTCGTCGGCGGTGTCCACGATCCGCAGGGCGACCACCTCGTGCCGCCGGGCCAGGCGCTGGAGCGAGCGCTCCCAGTCGCCGTCGCCGATGAAGTCCGACAGCACGACGATGAGTGCGCGGCGGCGCGCGAGCCGTCCGGCCGCATCGAGCATCTCCGCCAGGTCGGTGGTGGTGCCGCCGCGCGCCCCGGAGGTGCGTTCCAGCTCGGCGCCGATCCGCAGCGCGTGCCGCCGGGAGGTGCCGGGCGGCACGACGCGCGGCGTCCCGGTGTCGAACAGCAGGGCGCCGACGCGGTTGCCGCCCCGGCCGAACAGCCGAGCGAGGACGAGCGCGAGCTCGGCGAGTACGTCGTGCTTGCCGCGCCCCGGCCGGCCGGCCGCCATCGACGCCGACCGGTCAAGGACGAGCCACACCGTCAGCTCGCGATCCTCGGTGAACACTCGCAGGTGCGGCTCGTCCAGCCGTGCGGTCACGTTCCAGTCGATGTGCCGGGCGTCGTCGCCGTCGCTGTAGGCGCGCAAGCCGGTGAAGTCGATCCCGGAGCCGCGGTGCGCGGTGCGGTGGGCG
>NZ_JBEXUE010000727.1:0-3530 GCF_040614275.1 Streptosporangium sp. NPDC006013 | reverse complement strand
CCAGCGCCAGTGCCCGCGCATCCGGCAGGTCCAGCCAGAACGCGTCGGTCCGCGCGTTGAGGAACACCTGGGGAACCCGTCGCTTGACGGCGGCGATCAGTTTCGCCTGCGCCGAGGCATCCGCCAGGCCGGTGCCACGCCCGTCTTCGAGGTTGATCCCCGCCACCCCCAGCCCGGCCAGTTGCGCCACCAAGTCGGCCACCTGGCCGGGCGTCTCGCCGAACCCTGCCTCGATGTCCACGGTCACCGGGATCCCCAGCCCCGTGATCGTCCGTGCCAGCGCCAGCGTCTCCTGCCGCGTCGCCCGCCCGGCGTCCGGTTTGCCCGCGGCGGCGGCCACCCCCAGGCTCGTCGTCCCGATCGCGGCGAACCCCGCCCGTGCCAGCGCCGCCGCGGAGGCGTGGTCCCATGCGCAGGGCAGCAGCAACGGCTCATCCGCGTGGTGCAGTGCCCTGAACCGCTCGAATGTCATCGGGCCACCGCCTCGACCGTTCCGGCCGCCAGCGCCAGCGCCACCTGCCTGCCGGGGCAGGCCCGTGGCCCCGCGCCGAACGTCAGGTGCGACAGAGCCCGCGGATCCCGGTTGGCCGCCGCGATGTCGAGCACCACGGCCCTCCCGTCGCCGGGTGCCCTGCGCCGCAGCGTCCGGACCGGAGGGTCGCGGCGCAACGTCTCGTCGAGCAGTTCCTCCACCGTCTGCTCCACCGTCTGCTCCGCCGTCTGCTCCACTGTCTGCGACGCCGTGGCCAGCGCGCCGCGGACCAGCCCGGCTGTGGGGCCGCATGCCTGGGCGAGCAGTCCCGCCAGCACGGCCAGCCGCGCAGGAGCCGGATCGCCCAGGAGTCGCGCCAGCCGCGCCAGTCCCTCATCGGCGGCCTCGGGATCCACCTCTTCGCGCCCCGGCAGGTAGGCCGGGGCGAGCGCCGTGACGGCCTCCACGGCCCGTGGCCCGTCCTGGGCCGGCACTCCCAGTGCGACGGCCAGCACCAGCACCGGAACCAGTTCCGGGGGACAGGGCAGCGGGCCGGCGTCCTGTGAGGCGAGCCGGAACGCCTCGGTGCGTAGCGTGTCGGGGTCCAGCCCGGCCAGCACCGCCTCGCCGGCGGCCCGGCGCTCGGCGTGCGTGGATCCCTCGGCGAAGCGGCCGACCGCACCGCGCAACCATGCCACGTTCAGCGCGAACGGCGGCCGCGGTACGGGGTCGACGGTGAACCGGGGATCGGCCAGCACGGCCCGTACCTCGGCGTGGCCGCTCACCACCAGCGGGTCAGATGTCATGACCGGCAGGCTAGGGGCCGGACGCTTCGGCGCTCACCGAAGCGTCCACGTGGCCCGACGGCGGTTCCGGGATTTCGGCTCCTCCCGGGGCGGCCAGCTGCCGACCAGAAGTCCAAAAGATGGATATTCCGGTAGCTAGAATTTCCAGGTATGGAACTGAGGCAGCTCGAATACTTCGTCGCGGTCGCCGAGGAGCAGAACTTCACCCGGGCGGCCGAGCGGGTGCACATCAGTCAGTCCGGTGTCAGTGCCCAGATCCGCCAGCTGGAACGTGAACTCGGGGCCGAACTCTTCGACCGGTCGGCGCGCACCGCCACCCTCACCGTCGCGGGAAAGGCCGCGCTCGCACACGCCCGCGCCGCGCTCGCCGCCGCCGGAGCCCTCGGCCAGGCGGTGGGCGAGGTGACCGACCTGATCCGTGGCCGGCTCACCGTCGGCATGGTCATCGGCTGCACCGTCACACCGCTGTTCGACGCCCTGGCCGCGTTCCACCGAGCCCATCCCGGCGTGGAGATCTCTCTGCTGGAGGACAACTCCGACCGGCTCGTCGAGGGGGTGCGCGCCGGCACCGTCGACCTGGCTCTCACCGGGACCGCGACCGCCGCCCCGGAGGGGGTGAACGCGTTGACGATCATCAGCGAGCGGCTCGTCGCGGCGGTCCCCGCCGGGCATCCCCTGACCCGGCGGCGCCGGGTCACCCTGCGCGACCTGGGCGCCCACCCGCTCGTGTGCATGCCACCGGGCACCGGCCTGCGCACGGTGTTCGACCAGGCCTGCGCCGCGCAGGGCCTCCAACCGGTGATCGCGCTGCAGGCCAGCGCCGCCGACGCCATCGCCGACCTCGCCACCCGCGGGCTCGCCGTCGCCATCCTCAGCGAGTCGATGGCCGCGCACTACCGCGACCGGCTCACCACCTTGCTCATCGACGACGTCGAAGCACCCGCCCTGCTCACCCTGATCTGGAGGAGCACGCACAACCCCGCTGTGCGCGAGTTGCTCGCCCACAGCAGGCAGGCGTTCACTCAGGGCTCGCCGTAGCGCTCCCGGAGTCCTCGACATCACCCGGAGGCCCGTGAACCGCGGGCGCCCACGGCACCCTCTCGCGGACGCCGGCCTTCGCTCAATGCGGCGTCGCAACCCGCTCCACCAGCGATTTCGGATGGGAAACGGTGTCAGAAGGTGGTGCGCTCACGGCCGCCGGTCATGCCCCCCGAACAGGTCCGCCACGCGCGGCCGACCCGGCCCGGCTGACGGACGCCGAGGCGAAGGCGCCGATGACCGGGTGCGGGCGGCGCCCGTCGCCGGCCAGTTCCGGCTGGAAGAGGGTGGCGAGGAAGAACGGGTGCTCCGGCAACTCCAGGACCCGCACCAGCCCCGCCTCGTCGTGGCCGGTGAAGCGCAGCCCACCCGCCTCCAGGGCGGGCAGGTAGCCGGCGTTGGGGCCGAAGGTGCAGTAGTACCTCTCCACGCTCTTCTCTGCGCCGATGATCCTCTCGGCCAGCGACCCCGGCTCCAGCAGGACGGTGTTCTCGTGGCCCGCCAGCGAGCACGCCAGCGGTAGCAGCAGGAAGTCCTCGGCACCCGGATCGTTCTCGGCGTGCGCGACGGACATGTCCAGCACATTGCGCGCGTACTCCAGCAGGGCGTGCTGGAAACCCCCGCAGGTGCCCAGGAACGGGATGCCGTGCTCGCGGGCGGTGCGGGCGGCGTTCAGCGCGCCGGCCTCGCTGCGATACGGGCTGCCGGGCACCATCCAGATGCCGTCGAACCCCTCCAGGCCGGTGGTGTCGGTCGTGGGGATCCAGTAGGCGTCCAGGTTCAGCCCGTCGCGCTCACGCAGCGCCTCCAGCAGCGCGGGTATGCGGGTGTGAGACTGGACGGCCGGTGACTTGTCGCCTACCAGGGCGATCCTCGCGGTGGTCATGTCCCGATCCTGGCCCGGCTGCCGGGGTAAGCGCCAACGATGATTCCTGCTGGGTCGATAAGCGATACTGATGCTCCGTGGACCCGCATCTGTTGCGCACGTTCGTGGTCGTCGCCGACCGGCGCTCCTTCTCCGCCGCCGCCGCCGAGCTCGGCTACACCCAGTCGGCGGTCTCCCAGCAGATCGCCGCGCTGGAGGCCGACCTGGGACTGGCGCTGCTGAGCCGCCGTCCGGTGGTGCCCACCCCGGCGGGGGAGCGCCTGCTGGAACACGCCGGACCGCTGCTGCTGCGCCACCGGGCCGCCCGCGCCGACGTGCTGCGTGCCGC
>NZ_JBEXUE010000726.1:0-3540 GCF_040614275.1 Streptosporangium sp. NPDC006013 | reverse complement strand
GGCACCACGCCCGGCAGGCCGCCGACCACCATGACCAGGCAGGCGGCGTCCAGCGTGGCGGCCTCGTCGATCGCCCTGCGGTTGTCGTCCAGGGCCTGCGGATCGCCGGAGGTGAGGAAGCCGCCGCGGCAGAGCGACGAGACCCGCAGCCCGGCGTCCGCGACGAGTTCGACGGTCTCCTTCAGGCCCTGCGCGGCGACGTCCTGCCGCCACAGGCCGATGGCCTCGACACCGTGCCGCACGCACCCGTCGACGGCCTCGGCCACCGACCACCGCTTCGTGGTCCACTGGTTCAGCGAGAGACGGCTCTTCGCCCGCGCCCTCACAGGCCGTTCACCGCCAGCAGGGAGCGCATCCGGAAGACCGCCAGCTCGGGGTCGGCCAGCAGCCCGGCCCTGTCGGCCAGGCGGAACACCTCGGCCAGGTGGGGCAGGGAACGGGCCGCCTGGGCGCCGTTGACCATGCTGAAGGCGTCCTGGTGGCCGTTGAGCCAGGCCAGGAAGACGATGCCCGTCTTGTAGTTGTACGTGGGGGCCTCGAAGATCTTCCGCGAGAGCGGGACCGTGGGGTCCATGATCTCGTCGTACCGTCCGAGGTCGCCCGCGTCGAGCGCCTGCAGGGCCGAGGCGGCGGCGGGGGCGATCGCGTCGAAGATGCCCAGCAGCGCGTGGCTGCCCGACCTGATCAGCGAGGGGTAGTTGAAGTCGTCGCCGGTGTAGAGCCTGACGCCTTCGGGCAGCGCCTCGCGCAGCCCGATCTCGTGCTCGGCGTCCAGCAGCGAGACCTTGACCCCGTCCACCCTCGCCGCGTGGTCGTGGATCAGCGACAGGAACGACGCGGTGGCCTCGGCCACGTCCCGCGAGCCCCAGTAGCCCGCCAGCAGCGGGTCGAACATCTCGCCCAGCCAGTGCAGGATCACCGGGCGATCGGTCTGGGAGAGCAGCTCGCCGTAGACCCGGTGGTAGTCCTCCGGGCCCCGCGCGATCGCGGCCAGTTGCCGGCTCGCCATCACGATGACCCCGGCGCCCGCGTCCCGCACGGTCTCGATCTGCTCGCGGTAGGCCGCCACGACCTCCCGCAGGGTCCGGGCGTCCGGCGCCTGGTCGGTGCCCGCGCCACAGGCCACCAGCGTCGCCGGGTCGCCGAAGGCCTTCGCCTCGGTGGCGCTGCGCCGGATCAGCTCGCGGGTGGCCGCCCAGTCAAGGCCCATGTTGCGCTGCGCGGTGTCCATGGCGTCGGCGACCCGCAGCCCGTGGGACCACAGGTGGTGGCGGAAGCGCAGGGTGGCCTCCCAGTCGACGGCGGCCCGGGAGCCCGGGGTGTTGTCGCCGAGCGGGTCGGCGACAACGTGGGCGGCGGCGTAGACGGTGCGGCTCCGGGCGGGCCCCTCGGGCCTGGCCCAGGTGACCGGCTCGCGCAGGACGTGCTCCCCGCCCGGGAGTGCGATCCTCATCACGGCTCCACCGGCAGGCGGCGGCCCTCTGCGGAGGAGCGCAGGCCCAGCTCGGCGATGCGGACACCGCGCGCGCCGGAGGCGAAGTCGTAGGGGAACGGCGCGTCCTCGACCACGTGGCGGACGAACCGTTCCCACTGGATCTTGAACCCGTTGTCGAACTCCTCGTTGTCGGGTACCTCCTGCCAGCCGTCCCTGAAGCGGGCGCCCGCGGGCAGGTCGGGGTTCCAGACCGGCTTGGGAGTGGCGGCACGGTGCTGGACGCGGCAGTCGCGCAGGCCCGCGACGGCACTGCCGTGCGTGCCGTCCACCTGGAACTCCACCAGCTCGTCGCGGTTCACCCTGACGTTCCAGGAGGAGTTGATCTGCGCGATGACCCCGCCCTCCAGTTCGAACACCCCGTAGGCGGCGTCGTCGGCGGTGGCCCGATAGGTCTCGCCCCGCTCGTCCACCCGCTCGGGGATGTGGGTGACGGCCTGGGCGTAGACCGAGGTGATCCGGCCGAACAGGTTCTCCAGCACGTACGCCCAGTGCGGGAACATGTCGAGGACGATGCCGCCGCCGTCCTCGACGCGGTAGTTCCACGACGGGCGCTGGGCGGCCTGCCAGTCGCCCTCGAACACCCAGTAACCGAACTCGCCGCGGACCGAGAGGACGCGGCCGAAGAAGCCGCCGTCGATCAGGCGCCTGAGCTTGAGCAGGCCCGGCAGGAAGAGCTTGTCCTGCACGACGCCGTTCTTCACGCCCCTGGCGGTCGCGGCCTCGGCCAGTGCCAGCGCGTCCTGGGAGGTCTCGGCCGTCGGTTTCTCCGCGTAGACGTGCTTGCCCGCCTCGATCGCCTTGAGCACGGACTTCACCCGGGCCTGGGTGACCTGAGAGTCGAAGTAGATCAGATTGTCGTCGTCGGCGAGGGCGGTGTCGAGGTCCGTGGTCCAGCCGGCGATGCCGTGCTCCGCCGAGAGTCTCTGGAGCTTCTCGGCGGACCGGCCGACCAGGACCGGCCTGAGCAGGACCTGGCCGCCGTCCGACAGTGTCACACCGCCCTGCTCGTTGATCGCCAGGACCGATCGGACCAGGTGCTGGCGGTAGCCCATGCGACCGGTGACACCGTTCATCACGACGCCGATGCTTTGCGGGGACATCTTCTCCGACCTCCTATGGAAAGCGCTTTCCGTTCCACGGTACGACAGTCGCCACACCTGCTGCAAGCGCCTGCCAGGGGAGGAGGGGGGCGATGTGCGCGTCCGGGGGAGCCGGTGACCCCGGGGGCCGTCCCGGAAGGAAATTCGCTGGTTACCGGAATTTCACCGCGTGTTCGCACGGGAAGGCGGGGTGCCCGAATCGCCGTAATTCACATTATCGCAGATCAAGCGTATCTGACCACGGATTGATGCAGTATCCGACCAAGTGCATCCTGACTCGTCGTCAAACCATGACATTTGCGTATTTGTCATGACTTGAGACGTTCCGTCTGTCCTCCTCTCGCGGCGCCCAGACCCCCCGACTGGCCGAGGTGGAGCGACAGAAGGGGCCACTCGTGAAACGAGTCGTCACCGCGGCTTCCGCTGCCCTCACGGCAATTCTCGTCACCTTTTCCCTGACAACCGGAACGGCTTCGGCGACCCCGCCGAACATTCCTTCGGCGGCCACCGCCACCAGCAGGCTCGCGACGCTCACCGTCGCCGCGGAAACCAACCAGTCCTCCTATGACCGGTCGTTGTTCAACCACTGGATAACGATCAGCGGCACCTGCAACACCCGGGAGACGGTGCTCAAGAGGGACGGCGTCGGAGTGGTCGTCAACTCCAGCTGCGCAGCCACCTCCGGCAGCTGGTACTCCCCGTTCGACGGCGCGACCTGGACCGCCGCCGGCGACGTCGACATCGACCACATGGTGCCGCTCGCCGAGGCCTGGCGCTCCGGCGCCTACGCCTGGACCAGCGCGCAGCGGCAGTCCTACGCCAACGACCTCGGCGGGCCCGAGCTGTGGGCCACCGAGGAGTTGTCGCGCCTGCTGGAATCCCTGCGAGACCGCCGGTAGGCGGTCAGGGCACGCTCACCTCCGGGTCCGGACGGGACCGCCCGGC
>NZ_JBEXUE010000725.1:0-3556 GCF_040614275.1 Streptosporangium sp. NPDC006013 | reverse complement strand
AGACATCATGATGAGCGACCCGTCGATCAGTTCGACATGCCGGGGCGCGTCGGGAGGGAGACGATCGAGCATATCGGCGGTCCATCCACCGGCGGTGCATTCGAGGAGTGAGCATGCCCACCGACGGCCTCCCGCAGGTACCACCTTCCCGGTGTTCCTCCGCTCGGGCGCAGTCCCCTCCGGTGCCCGCCGAATCGGCGGCGAACCGGATTCCGCCGTGGCGATGCCCCGGGACACATGATGGGGGGAATCCCCTTTCCTGCGAGGTGCACCCGATGGCCACCACATCGGCCGGCCGGTCCTCCGTCGAGGAGCTGCACTATCCGGCCGGGACACTGGTGCTCCTCGCGGGGCTCCCCGGCGCGGGCAAGAGCACCCTGCTCGACCGGCTGTACGGACTGCGCGGCGACGAGAGGGAACCGGTCCGCGCCGGTGAGGTCCGCGTCATCGACTCCCGTCAGTCCCGCAACTGGTGGGCCCGCTATCTCGGCCCGATCCCCCCGCGAGCCCGCACCCCGATCGTGCACACCACCCATGTGGCGCGGATCGCCCGCGCCCTGCTGCGGGGGCACGGCGTCGTCGCGCACACCCGCGGCACCTGGCCGCACATCCTGTACGGCTTCGCCTGGCTGGCGCGCGGGGTCGGCAGCGAGATCCATCTGATCCTGCTCGACGTGGAGCCGAGCGCGGCCCGCGAGGGGCAACTCTCGCGCGGCCGGGTCGTCACGGGCACCACCTTCGCCCGGCACTGCCGCCGCTGGCGGGTGCTCATCGAGCGCGCCCGCGGCGGCGTGCTCCCCCCGGCCACGGGCGTCACGATCCTCGACCGTCCCGCCGCGGACCTGCTCCGGGCCATCCGCTTCGACGAACGGCCCCCCACCCGGGACGGATGACTTTACCTCCGCCTGGCGCTGCGCATTCCTCACCCAGGGCAGGCTCAGAACGACCGGGAGGAAACCTCAATGATCGACGTACTGGCTCTCGCCGAGGAACATCTCGCCCTCGCCAGGGAGAGCGCGCACGGCCGTAGCGCCCACACCTACCTCAACGAGGGCACGCTACGCCAGGCGGTCATCGCGCTGATCGCCGGAACCGTCCTCGGGGACCACGACGCCCCGCCGGCCGCGAGCCTGCACGTCCTGTCCGGGCGGGTACGGATCGTCGAGGAGGGGCAGAGCGTCGAAGTCAGCACGGGCCAGGCCACCCCGATCCCGCAGCGACGTCACTCACTTGAGGCCGCCGAGGATTCGGCGGTCATCCTCACCAGCGTCGTCAACATCTCCGTTTGAGGCCTGCCCGGGGCACACCCGGCGGATGGCCGTCATCCTCCTCCGTTCGATCCTGACGGCTCCCGTTCACCGGACACGGCGCCCCGCCCGGAGGTCGTCCGCCGGCCCCTCCGTCAGGCGAGAGACGAGCAGAGGCGGGGGACCGCGACGCCGATGGGGTCGCTGATCACCTCGTCGGCCAGGTGGTCGTAGGGGGTCGGCTCGGCGTTGACGATGACCAGCCGGGCGCCCGCTCCGACGGCGATGCCCACCAGGGAGGCGGCGGGCTGCACCTGCAGCGAGGTGCCGACGGCGACGAACACCTCGCACTTCTCGGCCGCCTCGATCGCCCGGGTGAGGGTGGCCGTGTCGAGGGCCTGGCCGAACATCACGGTGGCCGTCTTGAGGATGCCACCGCAGTCGCGGCAGGCGGGGTCGCTCTCGCCCGCGAGGATCCGGTCGACCGCCTCCCGCGTGGTGGAGGTGGCGCCGCAGGCGGTGCACAGGGCGCCGAACATGTTGCCGTGCAGCTCCAGCACCCGTTCGGGCGGCGACCCGGCCCGCTGGTGCAGGCCGTCGACGTTCTGGGTGATGATCCACGTGTCGGGCAGGCCGGCCAGGGCGCGGTGTGCCGCGTTCGGCTCGGCCCGCCAGGCGGGGTTGTCGCGGCGCATCAGCCACGAGCGCCGCCGGATCTCCGGATCGGCCATGTAGTGGTCGTAGGTGACGAGCTTCTCGTGATCGGGGTCCTTACGCCACACGCCGTTCGGCCCTCGGTAGTCGGGAATCCCGGACTCGGTGGAGATCCCCGCGCCCGTCAGCACCGTCAGCGTCATGGGTCGATCGTAGAGCCTTCCCTGTCCGCGGAGCGGTGTGCCGGCGAGTCGGACGTCTGCCGCGACGGGGAGGCCGGCCGCCGGAATCCGCGCGGCGACCAGGCCCGCGTGGAGCTCCCGGTCGGAGAAGGGTCACCCGGCGCGATCGAGGAGGTCCGGCTCGCTGATGGGGTTCTCGTGGGTGCCCTCCGACGTGCAGGCATGGGCCCCGGCGAGGGCCCCGAGAGGGATGGAGTCGTCGAGGGAGCGTCCGGAGAGCAGGCCGTACAGTACGCCGGAGACGAACGCGTCCCCGGCGCCGTTGCTGTCGGCCACCGGCCCCGGCAGCGGTGCCGCGGGGAAGCCTCGCAGGCCGTTCTCGTCGAGGACGTGGCAGCCCTCCGCGCCCTCGGTGCAGACCACGGCCCTGGCCCGGCCGCGCGCCAGGATGTCGCGCATGACCTCGTCGCGGCGCGGGCCGAGGGCGGTGGCCGACAGGAAGACCAGGTCGGAGGAGTAGGCGAAGTCTCTGTGGTGGTCGTTCTCGCCGTCCCAGTCGTGCAGGTCGGTGGAGACGGACCCGGAGCCCAGGTCGGGGTAGACGTGCCGGGAGAAGTCGGTGATCGACACGTGGACGTGCCGGGCCGCGCGGACCGCGTCCAGGTAGAGCTCCCTGGGCAGCCGCTCGCCCGCCGCGGCGCGCGGGTCGAACAGCGAGGTGCGCCGCCCGTCGGGGCCGACGAGCAGGATGCTGCGCCGGGTCCCCTGCGGGGCGAGCGCCCAGCCGGCCTCCACACCCCTGGCCTCGAAATGGGCCCGGATGAAGCGGCCCTGCGGATCGTCGCCGATCAGGTCGACCAGCCTGACCCTCAACCCGAGCGCGTGGCAGCCGAGGGCGACCCCGCTGCCGGTGTTGCCGATCCGGTCCACCACCGGAGGGACCGCGTAGGTGTCGGCGTACGGCAGGGGCAGCGAGGGCACGTAGGCGGTGGTGTCGACCCCGGTGCCGCCGATGACGACGACGTCGTGACCGCTGTTCATCTCGGAACCTTTCCCGGCGAGCGTGCTAGCGGTTGACCAGCGGGCCTGAACCGGTCGAGCGGCGCACGACGAGCTCGGGCTGGAACATCAGCTCGACGTGCTTGGCGCGGACCCCGTTGATCTCCTCCAGGAGAGTGGCCACCGCCGCCGAGGCCATGGCGCCGATGGGTTTGCGCACGGTGGTCAACGGCGGGTCGGTGAACGCGATCAACGGCGAGTCGTCGAACCCCACCACCGACACCTCCCCCGGCACCGAGAGCCCCCGGTCACGGCAGGCCCGGATCGCACCCAGCGCCATCAGGTCCGACGCGCACACGATCCCCGTACAGCCGCGCGCCAGCAGCTGCGCCGCCGCCGCCTGCCCGCCCTCCACCGAGAACAGCGAATGCGAGATCAGCTCATCGACCTCCGTCGCCCCCAGCAACTGCGCCA
>NZ_JBEXUE010000724.1:0-3576 GCF_040614275.1 Streptosporangium sp. NPDC006013 | reverse complement strand
GTGGTCGATGATCATTCTCATGGGGCGGCGGCTCTCCCGATTCAGCTCGCGTGAGCACCGGGGCGACGCCCCGCACACCGGCGATCCCCGGAGCCGAGGGCGGCAACGTGCTCGACATCCGCGACGTCCTGGCCGGTCGGGTGAGGCCGGGAAAGCGCGTCCTCGTCATCGCCCAGGATGATCATGTCCCACCGCTCTCGGTCGCCGACCACCTCTCCTGCCGCGGGCACGAGGTGACACTCACCTACGCCACCCAGGGCCCCGCTCCGCTACTCGGGCGATACATCATCGGAGGCATCCTCGGTCGCCTCGACGCGCAGGGGGTCCGGATGCGTTTCATGGAGGAGGTCGTCACGATCCACGACTCCACGGTCGAGACCCGGAACGTCTACTCCTCGCGTACCGAGACGGTCGGGGAGTTCGACTCGATCGTCCTTGCGTGCGGTGGTGTGTCCGATGCCGCCCTGTACGACGACCTCAAAGGCAGGCTGCCCGAGGTCCACATCCTCGGCGACGCCTACGCCCCTCGCCGGCTCGTGTTCGCGACGAAGCAGGCCCATGCCCTCGCCGAATTGCTCGTCCGCAGCCGCGGCTGACCCGAGCACAACGTTCAGATGAATATCAAAGGAGAAAATGACATGCTGCTGAAGGACAAGGTCGCACTCATCACCGCGGGAGCCTCCGGCATGGGCCGGGCCGCCGCGGAGCGATTCGCCCAGGAGGGTGCGCACGTCATCGTCGTCGACGTCAACGAGGCCAACGCCAAGGAGACCGTCGCCGCCATCGAGGCCGCGGGCGGCACCGGCACCGCCGCGATCGTTGACGTCCGCGACCTCACCGCGCTCAAGGCCCTCGCGGATCAGGTTCAGCGGGACCACGGCGCCCTGCATGTGCTCTACAACAATGTCGGCATACCCGGCGCCGCCGGCCTCGACCTCACCGAGGAGGAATGGAACACGGGGCTGGAGATCAACGCCAGGGCGGGCTTCTTCCTCAGCGGCTACCTCACCGAGGCGCTCAAGGCGGCCAACGGCGCGTCGGTCATCTTCACCTCCTCGACCTCCGGCCTGATCGGTTCGCCCTTCAGCCCGATGTACTCCTTCACCAAGGGTGGCATCATCGCGCTGGTGCGTTCCATGGCGCTCGCCTGGGCCGCCGACAACATCCGCGTCAACGCCATCGCACCCGGCTCGGTCGAGACGCCGGGCCTGCCGGGCTTCTTCCGGACCGACGACCCCGCCGAGATCGAGGCCCGCAAGGCCGCCTTCTTCGCGACGATTCCGATGGGCCGGGCCAGCCAGCCGGATGAGATCGCCAAGGTCGCGCTCTTCCTCGCCAGCGACCTGTCGAGCTATGTCACGGGCGTGACGATCCCCGTCGACGGTGGCATCACGGCGAAGTAGCCGACCGCATGCTCATCGCGAAGGCGCCCTCCCCCTGGGGGAGGGCGCCTTCGCGATGACAGCCGGTCGAACAGCGCGGTGCCGCCGGATTCATGCGGGCGCTGCGCCCGACTCCGCTCTCTCCAGCTCCGCCACGGAACCGGGGACCTCGCCATGACCGTCTTTCGGTGTGGCGGTGACCAGGACGTAGCCGACGACGGCCGCGAGTACGGCGGCGCCGGTGGCCAGGGCCGCCCCGAGCACATAGCCGGTTTCGTCCGGGTTGAGCTCTCCCGCGGGGATGTGACCGGCGAGCACGGAGGCCACCGCGGCCGCCCCGACGCTGCCGCCCATGAGCCGGAGGACCTGGTTGATGCCGGTGGCGCTCGCAGTCCGACCGTCCGGGGTCCGCGCGACGATGAGTGCGGGCATGACCGAGTACGCGACGCCGATGCCCACCCCCAGCAGTGCCATGGACACAACGATGTGCCATGTCACACGGTGAGCGACGGCGAAGGTCCCGAAGGCGGCCGCCACCGCGAGGGAGCCAACGGGCAGGACGGAGCGAACGCCGGTCCATCTGGCCAGGGCACGTGCGACCGGCGGCGAGAGCAGTGTGGCGATCGACATCGGCAGCATCAGCAGTCCGTTGACGAACACGGAGTACCCGAGCCCGAGGCCGTGAGTCGTCGGTCGCTGGATGAGCAGGACCATGACCGCGGCCCCACCGAACACGGCGACCCCGAGCAGCACCGCCGCGAGGTTGACCCCGAGGACACCGCGGGCGCAGGCCAGCCGCAGGTCGACCAGCGGAGCCCGGTGGTGCAGCTCGACCAGTACCCAGGCTGCGAGCGTGACGAGGCCCAGCACCCCAAGCCCTACCACCTGTACCGAGGTCCAGCCCCAGGTCTGTCCCCTGGCGACGGCGAGGAGGCTCGCGCCGAGACCCACTCCGAGCAGAATGGCACCCGGAACGTCCACCCGTATCGTCGTCGATGCCCGCGAGCCCGCCGGAACGCACCACCAGACCCATACCGCGCCGACGAAGGACACGACCATGGCGAAGAGAAACGCCGCCCGGTAGTCGAAGAACAGCACGCACAGTCCCATCACCGGGTTGCCGAGCCCGACGCCCACGGCGATGCTCGTGGAGAGGACGGCCAGCGTTCGATGGAGCTTTACTCCGACGAGGTACTGACGCGCGATGCTCACGGTCAACGGCACCATCGCGTAGCCGAACCCCTGGAGGGCGCGTCCGGCCAGGAGCCCGGGGAAGGTCGGGACCGCCGCTCCGACGAGGCCTCCTGCTCCGACCGCCGCGAGCGCCCCGATGAGCACCCAACGGCGCAGGTGACCATCGGCCAGACGTGACAGCACAGGGGTGCCCACGACTCCGATGAGCAGTGTGATCGTCAGGGTCCACTGCGCGGACTCGATCGACACCCCCCTGTCCTTGGCCACCTCGGGGACGATCGGACTGCCCAGTCCGGCCACCACAGAACCGATCAACGCGGCGTACGACAGGCACGCCACCAGCGCCGCCTGCGACGGCGCTGCCTTCGACGACCGTCCCATCCCGGCCGTCAGACCAGCTCGAGCGGCGTGGCGTTGGCCATCCTGCCACCCTCGCACATGGTCTGGACGCCGTAGCGGAGGTCCTGTCGACGCATCCGGTGAAGCAACGTCGTCATGAGCCGCGCCCCGGTGGCGCCCAGCGGGTGGCCGAGCGCGATCGCTCCCCCCTGGGCATTCGTCAGCTCGAGATCCGTGCCCGTCTCCTCCGCCCACGCGAGAACGACCGAGGCGAACGCCTCGTTGACCTCGAAGGCGCCGACCTCCGCCAACCCCACACCGGCCCGCCGCAGCAGTGCCTCCGTCGCGGGAATCGGGCCGGCCAGCATGAGAACCGGATCGGAACCGACCGCCGCCACCGGTGTGCGCACCGCCTCGACGAGATATGCCCCAGCCATCGTTCCTCCTGCTCCCGTTGTCTTCCCGGTCGTCGCAGCCATCCGTCCGGCCGCCGCCGGGACGGTCGCCCGCCTGCTCCAGCGGGGCGGCGGTTCTCCGGGAACGCGGACGACCTCCGAGACCCCCTCGCCGAGCGCTTGTTCCCTACCGCGCGGCCGCGGGGTTCGGGGGATCGCTGATCACCCCGGCCGAGCGAAGCGCGTCGACCTCCGGCTGGGGCAGC
>NZ_JBEXUE010000723.1:0-3582 GCF_040614275.1 Streptosporangium sp. NPDC006013 | reverse complement strand
GGGACGGCGGCCGGGCGGAACGGCCGGTCGAGATCGATCGGCTGCCGGTAGCCGGCCAGGTCGAGCACCTGGATGACGGCACCAGCCGCCGGTTGCTGCGGGCGGTGCTGACCGTCCGCGCCCCCGGCCCGCTGCCGGAAGCGGCCGTGGCGCCACTCGACGCGCTGCTGGGCGGTGAGCGCATGATGCGGGGATCGGTCGACGCCTCGACGCTGCCGGTCATCGCCGAGCAGGTACCGCGGACGGCCTATCCGGCGGCCAGGTGTACCGAACTGTGGCGAGGCGACATCACCACCCTGGCCGTCGACGCCATCGTCAACGCCGCCAACAGCGCCCTGCTGGGCTGCTACCGCCCCATGCACCCGTGCGTCGACAATGCCATCCACAACGCCGCCGGGCCTCGGATGCGCGACGACTGCGCGGTCATCATGACCCTGCAAGGCACTCCCGAGCCGACCGGCACCGCGAAGATCACTCGGGGCTACCACTTGCCCGCCCGCTACGTGCTGCACACCGTCGGCCCCGTCGTTGACGGCCCGCTGGGCGCCGGGCACGCGGCCGATCTGGCCGGTTCCTACCGTTCCTGCCTGGAGGTGGCCGCCGCCGTCGACGGTGTCCGCACGGTGGCGTTCTGCGGGATCAGCACCGGTGTGTTCGGCTATCCCAAGCCGGCGGCCGCACGGGTGGCCCTGGACGCCGTCGCCGATTGGATGGAAGCGCATCCAGGCCGCCTGGACCGAGTGGTCTTCAACGTCTACGGCGCCGACGACCACACCGCCTACCTGCGGGCACTCACCGACTGGACCCGGCGATCATGACGCACCATCTCACCGGCCGCCCCACGCACGGTGGTCCCATCCTGACGGACCTGCGCGCCGCCGCGGACACGCTGCGTTCCTGGATCGGAGAGGCCGATCGGATCCTCATCGGCGCCGGCGCCGGGCTGTCCGTCGCCGCAGGCTACGACTACGCCGACACCCGGCGGTTCGCCGAACTGTTCCCCGCCCTGCACCGCCTCGGGTTGCGGGCCCGTTACCAGCTCATCGGCCTGCGGCTGCCCCCCGACCTGCTGTGGGGATACTGGTCGGTGCACGTGACCGACATCCGCTTCGGCCCCGGCCCGCACCCCGTCTACCGGGGGCTGCGCGACCTGGTCGGCGACCGGCACCACTTCGTGATGACCTCCAACGTCGACGCGCTGTTCTCCCGTAACGGCTTCGACGCGGGCCGGATCTTCACCCCGCAGGGCGACTACGGCCGCTATCAGTGCGAACGGCCCTGCACCCGCGACACCTGGCCCAGCAAACCGATCATCGATGCCGCACTGGCCGCCTACGATCCGGCCACTGGCCGCGTCACCGACCCCGCCGCCATCCCGGCCTGCCCCAACTGCGGCGGGGAGGTGTTCCTCAACGTGCACAAAGGGCCGGAGTACATCCCCGATCCCTACCTGCCCGCCGGCCGGCGGCTGCAGGCATGGCTGGACGACGGCCCGGCCGACGAGCGCCTGCTCGTCCTGGACATCGGCAGCGGCTACAACACCCCCACCGTCGTCCGCCTGCCCATGGAGCGCATCGCCCGCAGCCGCGCGCACGGCCGCCTGCTGCGTGTCAACCCCGTCCGACCCGAGGTGCCGGCACTACCCGGCGGCCGGGCCCTGGGCATTGCCGCCGGTGCCGGCGACCTGCTGGCCGCCGTGGCCGGTCACTGAGGTCCGGCTGCGATGACCGTGCCGGATGCCTGTCCCACCTCGACGGCGCGGGTGGCCTAGCAGTCAGCCCTCCGTCGGACTACGTAGTTCCACCGATGCTGATGGCGCCGCTATGACTCACACTGGTAACCGTCCAATGTTTTCTGACACCCGTCATTGATCGGCAGCCGCTTAGGTGAGCAACGAAGATTCCAGGTCGCAGTCCACATATGTGTGGGAGTCCGCCACGGTTGGCTGTCTGGGTGGACCGCTGCTCGTCTGTGAGGTCGACTCCTTCTCGGACTGGGGCGGTGCAGTGCACAGCCCTGACCACGAACTGGATCCTGCCTGCGACTATGCCCGTGCCTGGTCGGCGGTCCACCCGGACGACGATGACCTCGAAGCCACGTTCGTGCGTTTCGGCGAGCACGAGGAACATGCCGGCCTCATCTGGGAAATGGACCGCGAGGGCAGCGCGGAGATTGCCTACGCCCGGTACCAGAAGGGCCCTGTCGGCGACGACGACAACTTTCTGATCATGCGCTCATGGATCCCCCACGGTAGGACGGATGCGCCACGTCGGCGCGCAGCCGGGGCGTCCGCAGCCGAAGAACAGGAAGTAGGAGAGCTTGAGCTCCGCAGCGGCCGGGTCGTTGTCGTCTGGGCGGCGGTAAACGCGCATGAGACCGGCTCGTACGCGACACCACAGGAAAGAGCCGCGTCAATCAAGGCCCTGGCCCGGCTGAATCCCCTGGTCCAACTCAACCTGGACGGCCAAGGGGGCCTCGGTACGGTGCTGTGGGTCAAGCCCGGCACGTATCGCGTCACCTGCGGATGGCACGAAGGAACTCGGGGACGGTACATGTCCACGGAAGAGATGTACGGACCAGCACAGTCATATGCGGACGACGACTGGAGCTGTCGCTGGGTCCGCTTCACCCGGTCCGACGACTCCGTAGAGGCGTGAGTCCACGTACGAACGCGCCGAAGCCCTCGGCCAGGACGTGCAGGGCTCGTTCGTGGTCGCAGTCCGACCGTAACGTCACCAGGCTGTCCGGAATCTCTGGAGCACCTCAATTCGGTTGAAGCCGGGCGAGATTTCAGACCTGAGAAAGCGAGCGGGCCGGCGCAATGCGAAGTACTCCGAAGGAGCCGCGTGGCGGTTGGGCCTGCCAGTGCGTGGGTTATCTGGGGTTGTCAAGCGAACTAACTGGTCAGAAGCTTGAAGATCGTTAAGCCACGTCAGACAAGTAGGCTGGCTGCGGTCGCCCGCGACGGTGAAGGAGCCGCTAATGACCACCGACCCGACGATGACCCGGATCGGCCAGGGGGTGGAGTTGCATCACCACCAAGGTCAGCGTGAAGCCGCTCGCGACTTGTTCGCGCAGATCTGGGACGACATCGGCGGCGAGCAAGGCGACCCGCTGCATGTTTGCGTCCTTGCCCACTCGATGGCCGACGTGCAGGACGACGTGCACCAGGAGCTGATGTGGGATCTGCGAGCGCTTGCCGCCGTCGGCCTGATCACTGATGAGCGGGTGGCCCAAGCCGGGGTGCCGCTTTCGGTGGCCGGCTTGTATCCGTCGTTGCACCTGAACTTGAGTGAGTGCTATCGCAAGCTGGGCGATCTCGGCCGCGCCCGTGAGCACCTCCAGCAGGCGCGGGACGGGATCGGCGCACTTGGCGACGACGAGTATGGGCAGCTCATCAAGGGTGGCCTGGAGCGGGTGGCCGAACAGCTGGATGACGCCATCTGACTGCGCCCCGGCGAATTCTCTGCTCGCCTCGGGGCCAGGAACTACTGTCGCGAGCATGGTCGAACACGATGCCCTCGGTGCCACCCGCGAGGCTTACGACGCTGCTGCCCTCACCTATGCGCAGCTGTTCCACGA
>NZ_JBEXUE010000722.1:0-3592 GCF_040614275.1 Streptosporangium sp. NPDC006013 | reverse complement strand
GCCCGGGGCCCCGGGCGGCGGTTCGGTCGCGGCCTTCGCTCATCGGCAGGCGCCGAGGTCCTCCCGGATCGCACGCAGCACCGACCGGCGCTGGGTGTGGATGAAGAAGTGCCCGCCAGGCAGCAGCCGGAGCCGGAACGCCGACCCCGTCTGCGCGCGCCACGCGCCCAGCCCGGCGGCCGTCGTCGTCGGGTCCCCGATCCCGCCGAACACCGAGATCGGGCAGGCCAGCGGCGGCTCGTCCTCGTGGACGTAGGACTCCGCCACGTTCAGGTCGGCACGGAGCACCGGCATGACGAGGCTCATCAGCTCCGTGTTGCCGATCACCTCCGGGGGGATGCCGTCCAGCCGGTGCAGCACTCGCATCAGGTCCTCGTCGCAGAGCCGCCCGAGCCTCGGCATGCCGTCGCGGATCTGGGGGGCGTTCCAGCCGGAGACGAACAGCCGCCCCGGGCCCGGCAGCCCGCGCGAGCGCAGCCGCCGCGCCGTGGTGAACGACACCAGCGCGCCCATGCTGTGCCCGAACAGCGCGAACGGCAGCGGGGCCAGGCGCGACAGTTCGTCGATCACCGGATCGACGATCATCGACAGCCGGTGCGGCGGCTTCTCCCCGATGCGGGTCTCCCGGCCAGGAGAGCGCACCGCCCACAGTTCCACGTCGTCGGCCGGCAAGCCGGCCCAGCCGCGGAACGTCGTGGCGCCGCCTCCCGCGTTGGGCACGCAGACCAGCCGGGCGCGAGGCCGTTCCGGCCGCCGTAGCGGTACCAGCCAGCTCGCGGTGGTCAGGCGAGCGGTCACCACGAGACCTCCAGGGATCGTGCGGAGTCCCGGACCCGCTCGCAGGTGGCGACCAGGTCCGCCAGGGACTCGGGGGGGAACATGTGAGCCGCGTCGCCGGGGCGATACAGCCGCTCGGGCTTCGTGCACGACTCGATGAGCAGCCCGTCCGCGCCGTACGCCGAGGCCGCCAGCGCGGCCGGTGCCACCAGCGAGGCCGAGCGGGTGCTGTGGCTGGGATCGAAGATCACGGGCAGCTCGGTACGGGCGCGCAGCGCGGTGATCGCCCCGAAGCCGGGCTGCTGCGGTGTCCCGGTGGCGCCCGCGCAGAGCACCACGGCACTGTTACCCCGGGTGAAGACGAACTCCGCGGCCCGCAGCCAGTCGTCCAGACTCGCCCGTGGCCCCCGCATCAGCAGCACAGGGCGCCGCTGGGCACCCAGCTCGGCCAGGAGCGGCCGGTTGTCCAGCTGCCGCCCGTCCACCTGCAGGCAGTCGGCCACCTCGGCGACGGCCGCCACCTCGCGCGGGTCACAGACCTCGGTGATCACCGGGATGGCCGCCGCACGCCGGATCTCCGCGAGCGCCTCCAGGCCCCGCAGGCCTCTGCCGGGAAAGTGGTAGGGACTGCTGCGCGTCTTGGACAGCCCGGCCCGCAGCGCGTGCGCCCCCTGCGCTCTGACCGCCAGGGCCGTCTCGACCGCGTCCTCGGTCGACTCCAGCGCGCACGGTCCCGCCGCCCACCACAGCCTCGGCCCCCCGACCACTCCGACCTCCCGAGGAGCCTCCGGCGGGCCGGGCAGTGGTGGGCCGCCGATCGTCACCTCGCGCGCGGCCACGCCGCTGTCGCGCCGTACCAGCCAGTGGCCGTCGGGGGTGGGGCGGCGGGCCAGCACGGCGGGCGAGGCGGGTACGCAGGCGAGGGACTCGTCGCCGCTCACCACGACGAACACCCTTCCGGCCAGGCGCACCGGCCAGGCGGTGACGTCCTCGTGCGCCCCGGCCCGTGTCGCCACCTCCTCGGCGGCCTCGGCGGAGGTGCCGGGCCGCAGTTCGATCAGCATGCCGGGACCCCCGCGCCGATCTCCTTCCGCCAGGTCGCGATGCTCGCCTCCAGCGCGGCGACGTCAGGTCCGTGCCGCAGCACCCCGGTGGTGACCGGCAGCACGGCTCGCCCCGGCGCGCCGGCGGCGACGGCGACGAGGTCGCGGGTGTCGCGTCCGGCCCTGCCCAGGCCAGGCAGTTCCACGACCGCGGACGGCATGCGGGCCACCAGGTCGCGGGCTTCCCCGGCGGCGGCCCCGACCACGGCCGCCGCCGCCACGCCGTGCTCGTCGTTCCACTCCCGCACCTCGTCGGCGGTGCGCTGGGCGACGGTGCGCGAGCCGGTCATGGCGCACTGCACCCCGCCGGCCGCGTGGTTGGAGGTGCGTACGAGCACCATGACCAGCGTTCCGCTGTCCCGGGCCCGGCGCAGCAGCGGGCCGAGGGAGCCGAAGCCCATGAACGGGTTCGCCGTCACCGCGTCCCCGCGCAGCACGCTGCCGGGCCCCAGGTAGAGGTCGGCGTAGGAGTCCATCGTGTCGTCGGCGTCGCACACCTTCGCGTCCAGCACCGCCAGCGAGCCCCGCTCGTGCACGCCGCCGACGACGTCACGCAGCAGGGCGGTGCCCGCGGTGCCGAACCGGGTGAAGAACGGCACCTGGATCCGGTAGACGGCCACCTGCTCGCCCGCGGCCTCCAGCACCGTCGCGCACATTCGCCGGGCCCCGCCCACGTCGCCGGGCATCCGCCACGCCTCCAGCCACTTGGGGGAGGGGGCGAGTCCCAGGCAGAGGGCGGATCGGTTCTGCAGCAGGTCAGTCCATATCGGTACAACAGCCATGGGGTCATTGCACACAACCGAGCCCGCGTGCGCACGGCGTCCACTCGCCGTTGAGGTTCCAGCGAGTAAAATCCCCGCTCCGCGCCGCGCCCGCGATGGGGAGCGGGGATTTCGCCGCTTCTTGATCTACATCGTAAAGGGGTTGGGCTGGTGCGAACCCCCACGCACAACGCGCAGACCCGCAGTCATCGGAGCCTGCGGGTGCTGGACCACGCCGCTATCCGCCGCTCAGCGGTTGGTCCACAGATGCCAGAACCAGTCGCCCTCGGAGCAGGTGTAGTGCTCCCAGTGGCCTCGGTCGATTCCCCCCTGGCCGGCTGCCACGCAGTTGGAGTGGCTTGAGAACCAGTCGCGGTACACATCGTCGCCGGCGGGTAGCCGGCTGGCCGTGCCGGCCTGCGCGGTGACCGTGTGCGCCTCGGAGGCGGTGGCCGAAGCCGCGAAGGCGGGTGCGCCCGTCGCCAGCAGGGCCATGCCGATGATCGCGCCGACCGCCGGCAGCGCGCGGACGCGGAATGCCTTTGTGGAGCGGTTGTGCTCGCCCAGGGAGCCGGAGATGCCGCGACGATCTGTGTTCATCTTCATCAGATACCTCCAGTGTGGAGACCCCCGCCTTCAGACGGGGGAGGAAACGCGGCACGGTGCCGCGTTTCTGGGTGGTGTAGCCGTCGGCTTGCTGGAGCAGGTGGCCGTGGCGGTCGAGGACGAACACGGCCGGGTGAACCGTAAGGTTCGCTCCCTCCGGCGCCGAAGCGCCCTCGGGGTGACGCCGAACGGACCGGGTGCCGGTCCGCCCGATCTCCCCTCGCCCAGGTTGAACACCAGGTACCGCCGTGAGGCGGTGTCCGTGAGCCGTTTCGTGCCCACCCTCGGGCGTGTCTGCTCCCACGGATTCGAGAGCTTGGAGCTGAGGAAGCACCCCAAGGTCGG